>NZ_NPIZ01000032.1:0-4269 GCF_002251185.1 Prevotella sp. P5-126 | reverse complement strand
ATCATTACCTCTTCGTGGAGCATGTGGCAAAGGCGTTATGGCCGGTAAAGCGTAACCCACACGTGTTTGTGGGACGGTATATCAACGTGAATAGAAAACCAGACGGGACTATCTATCCTACGTTCAATCGCCCAGACTACAACGAGAAACTCACTTTCGCTAAGTTCTGTATGGAAGCTGCCAAAGAACTGAGGCAGGTTGCCAAACTGGTAGATAGTGCAACAGGCCTCGGAGAAGAAGTGTGAATTCTAGCCAAAATATCAGTTAATATCAGTTACAGTTGTTTTTTTGAGGGTATATAAAATTTCAAGCCCCTTATATAATACTTATAACTAATTAATAATCAATAATATATATAATAATATATAGGTAGGGAGCGAAATGGGTACCCCTTAAAAAACAACTGATATAACTGATATTGATATTTTTAGGCTCATCCAATTTCAATCTAAAAAGCTGTAATATAATGACTTACGACATTACAACAAAGACTGCTCCAGCCATGCCAAAACTTGGAAAAGGCTTGGATTTCGTGAAATTAGTGCTCTCGCAGGTATCTCCAGACATGCGTGAACCTATCGCTCCGACACTTTTTGATGCTGCAGCAGCTCATATCAGTGCAACTGAATTTTTGTATCCAGACCAATCTTGGAAGGAACTTTGTGGCATGATAGATGCACTTTCGGCAGGTTCTGCAGGCGGAAAAGGCCAACTGCAGGGATATGTTGAAGCGATGATGCGTTTCGCGCGAAAGCATGATGAAGTGGAGTTGCAGAAGCTCGTGGAATGGCAAAGAAACATGAAGTCGAAAGGTGCCAACAAGGAGAAACCTATTCGTCCTGATGTCTCGTTTTGGTTTCCACCTTCCGATGTGACTAATGCTGCCTTCATACAGAATGCGATGGCATGTGAACAGGGGAACGCACACACGCAATACTATAACATGCCGGAGGTGGAGATGGCTGACAAGATATGCGGCGGTCATAAGCAGGTGACGCAGACTATCCGCAACATCTACGACAAGGCCAGGGCTGGTGCACTTCGTGCCACGGCTGAGGGTGTGACGGGAAATCCGGTGCTGCGTGTCAACATGAATATTTCATGTACTCCGGGTGAAGCAAGGAATTTCTTCAAGCGCGACTTGTTTAACGGTACGCTCGGACGTGTGGCTTTCTCCTATAAGGCTCGCGGCAATCGCGATGGGCATATTCCACGACAGGGGGAGTATGATGAGGATTTCCTCAAGAAACTCGATGCCTATATCGTGCGCCTGCAGGCTTGCAAAGGGCGACATGTGGTGCAGCCGCTCAACAAACTGGCTGATAGACTGGCGCTCGACATGGCGGCGCTGGCTGACCTCACGGATGATGATACCCTGTGGGATATGAGTAAGCGGTCTATCGTGAATGCATGGAAGAAAGGGTGCGTGCTCTATATCCTGAACGGCATGACATGGACTAAGGGTATGGGCGATTTCGTGGAATGGCTGGTGTATTACGACCTCTGGTCTAAATCGCAAATATTTGGAGATATGTTCAAAGAGGGTAGCGACAGTTTGGGTGACGCACAGAAGAGTGGTCCGAAGAACATGCTGTGTGACCTGCCTGATACGTTTAACGAGGCACAACTGGAGGCTCTCCGCGTCTCTCTCGGCAAATCGAGGGAGGGGACCAGAGGCCAGTTGCATGTTTGGAAGAACCGCAACTTCATCACGTATTCTGCCCAGACGGGGCTGTACTCCAAGACGCAGGAGTATCTGATGGGGAATGTTGTCGGACGTGGTACTAAAAGGAAATAGCCATGCTCGACAGAATGAAGATTGAAAAGCTTCGCGCACTGCCCATTGAGGCGGTGGCGGAGCGCCTCGGACTGCGGGTGACGCGACATAAATGTCTGTGTCCGTTTCATGATGACCATCATGCGAGTATGACGTTTCTCGCAAGGACTAACAGCTTCAGGTGTTTTGCCTGTGGAGCTCACGGCGGCACGATAGACCTCGTGATGCGCCACCTCGACAAGGATTTCCCCAGGGCGTGCCGATGGCTGGCTGACGATGCTAACGTGGTGATCGACGAATACCGACCGCGCACGCCTGTGGCGGAGAAAGCCATGAGGCCGTTTGATGCCTCGCGCTATGCCCGCAACTTCGAACATCCGTGGTTGAGCAGCGAGGCGCAACAGTTCCTGTTTGCCGAACGGAAGATCAATCCGCGTGTGGTGCGCTGGTGCCGCCTGTCGTCGTGGACTGACCGTCTGGGCATCCATTGGTTGCAGACGCCATATTTCGACACGACGGGGCAGCTCATCGGTTTGCAGAACCGCAACCTCGACTACCACAAGGGGGACGTGACGCCGCGCTTCCGCTTCCCCTACGGGGCGCGCTGCACGATCTACAACCTGCCTGTGGTGGCGATGCTGCGGCCTGAGGAACCGCTCTACATCACGGAGGGATGCTCCGACTGTTGGGCGATGCTCTCGGCGGGTCATAAGGCGGTGGCGATTCCGTCTGCCACCTTGCTCTCCGTGGCTGACAAGGAGTTGTTGAGCGATCTGGCAAACCGGTTGGGCACGTCGTTCCACATGTTTCCCGATCGCGATGCGCCTGGCGAGCGTCTCTTCATGCAGTTGCGTGAGGTATTGCCGACGCTCCATCACCACCAGTTGCCGGCAGGGTGCAAGGATTTCTCTGATTATTATGTTTCATCTATTAACAATTCAAGTTTCGCAACTGAGGGAATTGATTGAAGTTAAAGAAGTTATCTTAACTTCCCCACATGCGCAACTGAGGGAATTGATTGAAGTTAAAGAGTGATCACTTCCTACGGTCGTTCGGGAAGTGAAGAGACAATAGCCTTTTGCCGTAAGACGTAGGACATTAGTCCCTTAACTTCTCTCTAACTTCCCTAACTTCCCTTAACTTCCCCACATGCGAAAGTTCAGTTAACAACAACACGCTATGAACGATTTTGAAATTCGGTCTTATACCAAAAAAGATTTGGCGCTCAGATATTTCCCGTCTGCCACGCCGCACACGGCGGTCAACCGCCTGATGTCATGGATCTGCCGCTGTCAGCCCCTGACGGCTGCCCTCGCGAAGCAGGGGTACAGGAAAACGAGTAAGTGGTTTTCGGCACGTGAGGTCAGACTCATCGTGGAATACCTGGGTGGGCCGTGATCCATCGGATCATCGGATCATCGGATCATCGGAATTTAAACGGAATTTATACGGATGAATTTTGGGGTTGCTTCGCAAGAAATCTTTGGAGGAAATCTTTAATGAAATATGGCCTTTGGCCAGAAATCAATCATCGGAATTTAAACGGATATTAGACGGAAATATAATCTTTAAATAAAAATCCTAACTGAAAATGCGCTCGAATACCTCGCTTCTGGGAAGGGTTTTTATGGGGATCGCCTTACGGCTCGACATCTAAACTAGAATCTTGAACAAAATCTTTAACTAAGATGAAGTCTGAAGTCTGATGTCTGAAGTCTGAGGGAGTGGCCTTTATCATCCTACGAAAATCTTTCTCCGTGTACTCCGTGTGCTCCGTGGATTATTTTAGTTGCCTACGGCAAGAAATCTTTGGAGGAAATCTTGTTTAAGATGTTGCTTCGCAAGAAATATTTTAGGGAGATAGCTATCTTAAATAGATTTCTGGACCGTTTAGGTCCTTAGATTTTTACCAAAGATTTCCTCCAAGATTTCTTGCGCAAGCAACACGAAACATAACCTTTAACCTATAACCTATAACCTATAACCTATAACCTTAACTTCCCCACATGCGAAAGTTCAGGAATTTAAAAGAAAATGTCCTCAAATCGCAGGAAACGTATAGAAACGTATGATTGATTTACGGGGATGTTGTATCTTTGCAACAGAAACAAAAAAGGCTGGCAGAAGCCGAACGCATCTCGGAGGCGCCCCGAATGTAGCAGGTGAAAACAGCCAAGTAAGTAACTTTAATGATCTTATACCATGAGTAACACAAAAAACAAAGAAACGCTCAAGACTGTACTCCAGTTTATCGTAAGCGTGATCACAGCACTCCTCGCCACACTCGGCGTTCAGAGTTGCGTCGGCATCTGACAAATTAGTTATTAACCTTAAAAAAACACAATTATTATGGCTACAATTCAAGCAATCGACATCATCAAAGGTATCAGTGGTAAGTATGGTAACAAGTCTAACGACTACTTCGCCACTAACAAGTCTAGTAACAAAATCCATCTCGCCAAACTCGCCAACCCATACAAGGGTCCTGCTAC
>NZ_NPIZ01000031.1:0-75662 GCF_002251185.1 Prevotella sp. P5-126 | reverse complement strand
AAGAATTTTATCTGTCTCATTGTTGGACAGAACCCCTCTCGTAGATTTGCTCGGCAAAAGCGAACCTGCCGAGAAGTTACAAACTGTAAGAGAATTAAGTCTTAAATTTATTTAGTGGACACTAGTGACCATCTATACGTGGTTTACGGAATGCTTACTTTATAACAATTAGGTTTACACTCGTTTATTTTGACGGTGCAAAGTTACTCATGCTATCTGGCTCCCACAACGGGCAATAGTGCACATTTTCAAGAAAATGACGTTGATGTCACAGGGACAGGTCATTGACATCCTGTTGGCGCGGATGTAGAAGTGCGTGCAATGCTTCTCTATCTCACTGACAATTTCCTTCGAGCACGAACCACAGTCGGCTCTGAAGCGATTCACACGGATGCTGTTGGCTTCCAGTAGGGCAAAGAATCTCTTGTGGGTCTCAGCCTGATAAAAGCGCACATTTGTGTTGCCATCGCTGTTCTCGACATAGACAATCATGTCACCGATGACATATACGCCAGGTCTGTAGCCGAGGAACTTCTTGTATGTCGGTTTTGCATCATACTTCTCTGTTTCAAGGAACTGATGGTCGAAATCAACATCGTAGGTTTCCACCTCATTCAGTTCACCAGTGGAAACCAAGGCTTTTATAAGCAAGGCGTTGAGCTTGTCTGCCGTATTGAAATCATAGGTCTTGCCCTTATCGGAAGTATATGAGATGTTTTCCTGTGTCAGTTCCTTGATGGCTCTGAGGATGGTATCAGAGCTGCATGTGCGCAAGGTCGGATGATACGAGAGATGACGCATCAGATGCGATGTTACATCCTCCACGCATGAACCGCCACAGAAGTATACGCTCATCAGAGAACGAATAATTTCGCTGTACTGGTATCCGATGATACTGCGGCATCTCTGACCAAGTGTCTGGTCGATAATAGGTGAAAGCATGGAGTCAAATTGCTCCATGATTGAAAAAATTCCTCCAAAAGGTGTGAGTTTTTCAGATTTTATTTGTACCTTTGCCATGTCTTGTTACGATTTACGCTTGTTTTGATTTGCAACACTAAGATAAGTGAAAAATCTGACATGGCAAAATCCTGAGCAACTTTTTGTTGCTCAGGAACTTATAAATAAAGTTAAATCAAAGTGTTGCGGAATTAAGGTTTGTGTAATTTTGTAATCGTTATGCGGCAGTAATAATATACATATTAATACGAGTTAGTAATCCTGTAGTTCTCACATGCTACGAGGAGGTATTAAAAGGTGCGTTTCGACAATGCATCTATTGTAGTATATTATTGCTTAATCCAAATGAATATTATAAATTTAGGAATTCTTGCTCACATTGATGCAGGAAAAACTTCCGTAACCGAGAATCTGCTGTTTGCCAGTGGAGCAACGGAAAAGTGCGGCCGTGTGGATAATGGTGACACCATAACAGACTCTATGGATATAGAGAAACGTAGAGGAATTACTGTTCGGGCTTCTACGACATCTATTATCTGGAATGGAGTGAAATGCAATATCATTGACACTCCGGGACACATGGATTTTATTGCGGAAGTGGAGCGGACATTCAAAATGCTTGATGGAGCAGTCCTCATCTTATCCGCAAAGGAAGGCATACAAGCGCAAACAAAGTTGCTGTTCAATACTTTACAAAAACTGCAAATCCCGACAATTATATTTATCAATAAAATTGACCGTGACGGTGTGAATTTAGAGCGTTTGTATCTGGATATAAAAACAAATCTGTCTCAAGATGTCCTGTTTATGCAAACTGTTGTCGATGGATTGGTTTATCCGATTTGCTCCCAAACATATATAAAGGAAGAATACAAAGAATTTGTATGCAACCATGACGACAATATATTAGAACGATATTTGGCGGATAGCGAAATTTCACCGGCTGATTATTGGAATACGATAATCGATCTTGTGGCAAAAGCCAAAGTCTATCCGGTACTACATGGATCAGCAATGTTCAATATCGGTATCAATGAGTTGTTGGACGCCATCTCTTCTTTTATACTTCCTCCAGAATCAGTCTCAAACAGACTTTCAGCTTATCTCTATAAGATAGAGCATGACCCCAAAGGACATAAAAGAAGTTTTCTAAAAATAATTGACGGAAGTCTGAGACTTCGAGACATTGTAAGAATCAACGATTCGGAAAAATTCATCAAGATTAAAAATCTAAAGACTATTTATCAGGGCAGAGAGATAAATGTTGATGAAGTGGGGGCCAATGATATCGCGATTGTAGAAGATATGGAAGATTTTCGAATCGGAGATTATTTAGGTACTAAACCTTGTTTGATTCAAGGGTTATCTCATCAGCATCCCGCTCTCAAATCCTCCGTCCGGCCAGACAGGTCCGAAGAGAGAAGCAAGGTGATATCCGCTCTGAATACATTGTGGATTGAAGACCCGTCTTTGTCCTTTTCCATAAACTCATATAGTGATGAATTGGAAATCTCGTTATATGGTTTGACACAAAAGGAAATCATACAGACATTGCTGGAAGAACGATTTTCCGTAAAGGTCCATTTTGATGAGATCAAGACTATCTACAAAGAACGACCTGTAAAAAAGGTCAATAAGATTATTCAGATCGAAGTGCCACCCAACCCTTACTGGGCCACAATAGGGCTGACGCTTGAACCCTTGCCGTTAGGGACAGGGTTGCAAATCGAAAGTGACATCTCCTATGGTTATCTGAACCATTCTTTTCAAAATGCCGTTTTTGAAGGGATTCGTATGTCTTGCCAATCTGGTTTACATGGATGGGAAGTGACTGATCTGAAAGTAACTTTTACTCAAGCCGAGTATTATAGCCCGGTAAGTACACCTGCTGATTTCAGACAGCTGACCCCTTATGTCTTCAGGCTGGCCTTGCAACAGTCAGGTGTGGACATTCTCGAACCGATGCTCTATTTTGAGTTGCAGATACCCCAAGCGGCAAGTTCCAAAGCTATTACAGATTTGCAAAAAATGATGTCTGAGATTGAAGACATCAGTTGCAATAATGAGTGGTGTCATATTAAAGGGAAAGTTCCATTAAATACAAGTAAAGACTACGCCTCAGAAGTAAGTTCATACACTAAGGGCTTAGGCGTTTTTATGGTCAAGCCATGCGGGTATCAAATAACAAAAGGCGATTATTCTGATAATATCCGCATGAACGAAAAAGATAAACTTTTATTCATGTTCCAAAAATCCATGTCATCAAAATAATGGAGCGGTCAGGAAATTTCTATAAGGCAATACAGTTGGGATATATACTTATCTCCATTCTTATCGGATGTATGGCATATAATAGCCTCTATGAATGGCAGGAGATAGAAGCATTAGAACTTGGCAATAAAAAAATAGACGAGCTCCGAAAAGAAATAAACAATATCAATATTCAAATGATAAAATTTTCTCTATTGGGTGAAACAATACTGGAATGGAACGATAAAGATATCGAGCATTACCATGCACGGCGTATGGCAATGGACAGTATGCTCTGCCGTTTCAAGGCCACCTATCCAGCAGAGCGCATCGATAGTGTGCGCAGTCTTTTAGAGGATAAGGAACGACAGATGTTCCAGATAGTCCGGTTAATGGATGAACAACAATCTATTAACAAGAAGATAGCCAATCAAATTCCGGTTATTGTGCAGAAAAGTGTGCAGGAACAGTCCAAAAAGCCAAAACGAAAAGGTTTCTTGGGCATCTTTGGCAAAAAAGAGGGAACGAAGCCAACGACAACAACGACTACGCTCCGTTCATCCAATAGAAACATGGTCAACGAACAGAAAGCGCAGAGCCGTCGATTGTCAGAACAAGCCGATAGTCTTGCTGCCCGTAATGCAGAACTTAGATGTCACAGGGATAATGTCACAGGGACAGGTCATTGACATCATGACTTATAATTCTTACAGTTTTACAGTTTTACAGTTTTTGAAAAGGAAAAATAGGTTTCGGATTCTTAAAACACGAGGACAGGTTTCTGTTTCTTGGACCGTAACTCTTGGGGTGTGGAGTATGTTTTTATGAACGGAATTTTTGTTGCCATATACCTATAAAAACAAAAAACGCCTCGCACGATTTGAGCATTGTTAAGAGGCTTGGCGAGGACTGACGATGTAAAGGTACGACTTTTATTTGAGTTGTGCAAGAGTTTGGGGAGAAAAGTGATGATTTGATGGGTGTTTTTAACAGATGTTAGGTGTTTCGAGATGCAAAATGCGGCATCTGCAAACCAATGTGGGTCATCTACAAACCATAGCACCCGAAATAGTGCAGAATGGTGTGTATATTTGTTAAATTGTCAGAATATTGAAAAACTTTCTGATGATTTTGATGATTATGTGAAAGAAATTGAGTATTTTTGCAGAGCAGGTATTATATCTTATACACTTCTGCAAAGAAAAGCATGATTAAACTTGTTAATAATAGCAACGTATGACTGCATTGCCAACCATATACATTACCCTATACAACCGACGCCAAACCGAGAGCAATCAAACTTGTTTGAATTGCCGAGGTGCGAAGGAGAAAGACGCAGTCAACCACCTGACTCATAATGATTTAGGGGGGGTACTTATTATGGCATAGCATCGTCAACGACATATAACATCACACACTGAGCCTTCCGCAGGTGTCAGTCAGTGGCACCGGCGGAAGGCTCAGTGTGTTTGTGCTGTTCAAAAATACTAATACAACAAAATAATTGACAATGACGAAAAAAGATTTTTATGACTCAATCAAGAACAACTTGGCAGAGCTGAGGAAGTTCTTTGCAGAGATGCCTAAAGGTGGTGACTCGCACAACCATTTGACAGGCTCTGCTTATTATCTTCCCATGACAGGTAGAGAACATCATGGCGATGAAAATGGACAAACAACAACCTATTTCACGCAGTATAAAGTAACATTCAAACTCAATAAAAAGTAATATTATGAACATAATCAAGAAAACTATATTGCTGTTGTGCCTCATCTTTTCTGTCTCAACGAAAGTGGGAGCTCAAGAATTTAACGAATTTGTATTAACCTATGGTAGTACAGTAGAAAATTTTGGTTATGTATATCTTTTAGGCAACAAAAAAAAGTATTACAAATTTGAAACAAACACTGAACTTACGTTTACTTGGTACGCAGGTAATAATGAAAATACAAAGGATTTAGGAGGGTATTGGAGTGAGAGTACTGTATCATTTGAATTGAAATTGCCCGATTACAGTGATTATTATAATGTTGTAAAGCTAAAATTATATAAAGGAGAATATGATATGACATTTAATTTTGTTCCAGGTAATCACGTAAAGGTTGAGGTTAAGATTACCAAACACCAACATAGCTCATCACAAATATCCTCTGAAGCTACCTGTACAACGGTAGGACACTCTGTCCAATGTGATGTTTGTGGGGCTTGGGGATGGAACAATGATGGAACTTTTACAAATACAACAGAAAACGACTATAAGCCAGTCTTGGGGCATGACTTTACGGGACAAGAATGGACTACAGACGAGGTGAATGGCAACAAATACAGAACATGCACAAGGTCTGGCTGCGAACATAAGCAATATACATACGATGTCGTGCCAGTTGAGCCAGCATTGGGTATAACGCTGAATGACGACGTGACACTAACATACCCACAGTCCTTGTCACCTGTCTATGCCAAGGACGGAATGATGTGGAAGGTGAAACTTGGCGATGCCACAGCCTGTGAGCTGTCACTGGGGCAGGTAAAGGGAATAGTTGCGCAATGGCCGCATAACAATACGGATCATCAGTGTGCAGACAAGAGTTGGGCAGACGGATGTTCGGTTGAAGGCTGTGCGGAAGGGCGAACACAACGTTGGGTTAACATCAACGGCAACAAGGTGGAGACAACTGCCATAACAGGTGATCTCGCTATTGCAAGCCTTACTCTCGACGATGCCAAGGGCTATGAGTGCGAAGCGGAATACACAGCCAATGCTGTCAGTTACGGGCGCACCATGACCAACCAATGGGGTACGCTATGTCTGCCATTTAAGATAAAATCCGACCAATATGCCACATGCAAGTTCTATGAGTTGAAGGAAGTGAAAGAAACGGAGATAGTCCTGACTGAGGTGACTGGAAACATCCCAGCCGGCACTCCCGTTTTGGTGCGTCGTAATACCGAAGGTACCAACATTTCATTAAATGCCACCAATGCAGCTATCACCGTAGCCCCCGCAGCAAGCAGTTCGGCAAATGGTTTTTCGCTTGTGGGGCGTTTCACAGCGTCTGGGGCATTGCCTGCTGACAGTTACATCATCAGCAACAACAAGTTCTGGCGTGTGAGCGATTTGACCTCTGATGTGACAGACGTGAAGGTGGGACCATTCCGTGCATATCTGCAAAGCAACGGCGTGCAGAACGTAAGGATGATGAGTCTGTCGATAGGCGACGACGACACAACGGCCATTGACGTGCTTAATGCCGCTGACGAAGGCGAGGCAGAGATATATGACCTCAATGGGCATCGTCTCCAAGGTTTGCAAAAGGGCATGAACATCGTAAAGAGAGGAAACAAGACAACAAAAGTAATCATTAAATAAAAACGGATATGAAGAAGAAAGAATACGTGCATCCGAAGATGCACATCTACGAGATAAGTAAAATGCAGCTACTTGCAGGCAGTGAAACTCTCCGTATTGGTAATAATGGAGATGAAGATGTCCCTACGTCATCAGATGGCTCTATTTGGGGAGACTAACCGCACTTCGGTGTTACACATTAATTAATAATTAGATAATAATATGAAACAGAAGATATTAACATTCATGGTATGCCTGTTGGCTGGCATTACAGCCATTCATGCCCAGACGGAATCAGAATCGTCCATCGTCTCGTTCATTAAGACAGCAGATGACTGGAAGGTATTGGAAAGTATGTCAGTAAGCGACAACAAGGTTGTTTACACTCTTAAAGATGGATCACAATTAACAGCAGATGTCACTCATGGACAAGAGGCTGAATTGCCCGTTTACAATGCCATTTATTGTGTTCCCGGGACACTTGGTACCCCTCTATTGGCAGAATACAGCCAGTCTGGTCAGCTAATCCTGATGGGAACAGCCAATCAAAATGATATATATCAACCCGAGAATCTTGATTATAGCAAAAAAAACTCAATTACATCAGTCGATATAAGCCATCTTGATATTTCAACAGTGACAGGATTCAGAGGCTTTTTGCAAGAATATACTAATCTTAAGCGGGTTGACTTCGGTGGCAAAATACACAGCAATGTAACTGATTTGTATCAAATGCTTCATTGGTGTACAAGTCTTGAAGAAGTAGATTTCAGCGGCTGTGATTTTTCCGGAGTAACTGTTTATACCAACTTCTTAAACAATTGTCCCAATCTGAAGACCATAAAGGCTATTCGTTGTAATGATGCGACCTTGGAAATACTTCGGAATGCGTTAAGCAACGTTGGTTTGAGTGGACAAGTCGAAATCGTGACGACAGAATCTACATCAACGACAACAGAATAAGAGCTGCTATACTCAGCTGAACTTTATAAAGGGTGTATATGCCATAGCTGACTGGTATATACACCCTTGGATGTCACAGGGACAGGCCATTGACATCATGACTTACAATTCTTACAGCTTACAGTATTACAGTTTTCGGAAAGGAAAAATAGGTTTCGCGAGGACTGTTCCTGTTTTCTTGGACAACGCTAATTCACACCAAGCGTTACAGTTTTACAGTTGACAGTTTCTGAAAACGAATTTTTGCGTTACAAATAACAGATAACAGATAACAGTTTTGGGAAACGAATTTTTTTAGTTGCCTACGGCAAGAAATCTTTGGAGGAAATCTTTTTTAAGATGTTGCTTCGCAAGAAATAATCTGTAATTCAGCCTCCACAAACATAATCTTTAAAGAAAATCCTGACCAGAATGCGCTCTTCCTCAGGGTGTTGCCCTGGGCTAGGGAAACCATTGGGCTTTCAGCCCGTTTTTGCTTGTGTATCAAAATCTTGAGAAGAATCTTTAACTAGAATCTCTAAACACTAACCTATAACCTATAACCTATAACCTATAACCTTTAACCTTTAACCTTTAACCTCTAACCTTTAACCTTTAACCTATAACCTAAACACTGTTCCGTGGATTTTTATGGCGCAGCAATCTTAAATATAAAAAGAGAATCTGTTTAAAGGGACTGGTAGAGGGCTTCGTACTGACGGGCAACCTTCAGGTGGTCGTGGTGGCGATCTACATAGGTGATGCTTTCGCGCTTGAGACGTGGCAGACACTCAGGATGGAGCACCAACTGCTCAAGGGCATGGAAGACACTCTGCTCTGTCGGTTCAACGTTGATGATGGGACGCAACTCGTTCTCCTGGATAATCTCGTAGTTTTCGGGTTCGCCACCTCCTACAACGACAATACCTTTGGACATGGCAAGGAGGGAATTCATGGATGGCGTATAGCTGTAGAGCTGGTCGAGGATGACATCGGAATTGTTCATCATCAACTGGTATTCGGCATAAGGCACGGAGTATGCTGTGCGCAGTTCTACACGGTCGGGATAACGCTCAACGATGGCTTGTGCAGCACGCAACATGATGTCAGTTCCCTTGTAGGCACTACGCTTGCGGTCGATGCCGATGAACAGGCGCAGACGGGGATGGGACGGGATAGGGGGTGGCGTCTGGCGCACGATGGGCAGGGGGATGAAATGGGTCTTGGCAGGATAGTGCAGTTGGTAGCACGCCATATACTCGTAGAGACATGCTACGATGGCGTCGCAGTCGTTGGCAATATGTCGGGTGAGTTTTTCGTGAGAGGTATTCACCCAGACGTCAAGGAGGTCTTGAGAGGCAGCATCGGTGCGCACCATATTGCCGAAGTTATGGTCACTATAGCGCAGCGGTTTCTCTTCGATGCAGGTTCTTGCCCATATCGAGTCCTCGCCAAAGGCTCCGAGAATCATCTTGCCGTTGTGGCGTCGCAGGAAGCGGTAGATAGGAAACAGGCGTTCGGGACGCAGGTCGAAGCAGATGGGATTGATGAGCTGCACCACATCATAGCCTGTGAGTCGTGGAAGGATGCGCGTCCAGAGGTTGAGTAGGTAGCGCACTCCGTCGATGTGGGAGGGTGACCTTCTGATGACCGAGATGTCGCGAGGATAGTTGCGCCATCCGTTGCCGTTGGAAACAACGGTCACCTCATGCCCCAGACTGCGCAACCCCTGACTGAGGTTGGCATGGAGTCCACTGTAGTCGTTGACGAGAAGAATGCGCATAGGAGATGGAATATGGGGGGATGAGACGGGTCAGTGACGGGGTAGGAGCGGCAGGGATGCGAGGAGCGCTCGTCGTCCGATGGCATTACCCACGAGGCGTCGGAACCACGTGTATTTCTTGGAATAAGGACGGTCGGGCAACGGGAAAAGTCCCTGTTGCCGGAGGGCGTCGATGGTGGCATCGAGCTTTTTTGCCGAGCGTGTCAGCATGATGGTGTTGTAGAGATAGTCCATGGTGAGCTGTGCGATGCGCCGTTCCATGGCAGGACGGTCGGCAGGCGACAGCTTATCGGTCAGCCGATAGAGTTGGGTGAGTACCGTCAGCGTATCGTCGAGGCGCTTGCTGATGGTGTCTTGGTCGCTGCTCCTGGTGATGGAGTCGTGGCGTGCCCGATAGTAGTAAGCCTTGTAGGGCGTGTTGAAGACGCGCTCTGCACGCAACAGCAGTTGCGGGGTGAATGCCTCGTCTTCGTGGTAGATGTTGGGCTCGAAGCGCAGGCTGCCGAGGATGCGGCGTGCGAAGAGGTATCCACATGCAGCAGCCCTGATATTGCTCTCGCGCATGAAATGACTGCCACTGACAGGAGAGACGGAAACAGGGATGAAGGTCGTCTCTGAGGTGTCGGAACTGCAGAACATCACGAGGTCGGCTTGCTGATAGCGCACAAGGTCAAGACACTGTTCGTAGGGTGGGGCGATGATGGCATCGTCGGCATCGACAAACTGGATGAAATAGCCGTGTGCCATGTCGATGCCCCGGTTGCGCGCCTGACTCAGTCCCATATTGCGTTGTCGCACATAGACGACCTCGTCGATGCAGTCGGTCAGAAAGCTGACGGGACTCACGTCCGATCCGTCGTCGATGATGATAATCTCGCGCTCGCTGTCGCCCAGCGATAATGCCAGGATGCTCTCGATACACGCATGAAGCATGTCGGCCGGTTCGTTGTGGTAAGTGATGATAAAACTGACCAATGGAGACCCTTGGCGGTTGTCGGTGGAAAACGTAGTATTCATGAGGTGAGACGGAGAATCAGAGGTAGATGATGGAGAAGAATGAGAGCACCCAGCCAACGATGCACGTCTGGATGAAATGGTCTTTCACCAGTACTTTGGTGGGACTGCCGCTACGCTGATAGACCAGCATGTTTTGCAGATAGCGCAACAGTCCTGCCAATACCCATACGTTGGTGAGATAGACGTAGGACGAACCGAAATGGCTCACCACGCTGTCGCTCATGGTGTAGATAATATAGCACACCATGGTGATGGTGCCCACGATGGTGACGGAGAGGTCGATAAACTGGGAATTGTAGCCCGCAATACTCTTGCGCGGCATGGTGCCCGTCTGCTCGTAGATGCGGTAATCGTCTTTGCGCTTGGCAAAGGCAAGGAAGAGTGCCAGGAGGAAGGTCATCATGACCAACCATCCCGATACGATGATGTCGGTGGCAAAACCACCTATTAGTACGCGTATGACAAAGCCCACGGCAATGATTGCCACATCGAGGATGGCGTACTGTTTGAGGCGGATGCAGTATGCCACGTTCATCAGCCAGTAGCCCACCAGCATGGCGCAGATCACGGGCGGGTGGTTGCAGTCGGAGAGACAGGCTGTGATCAGACTGGCTGCCAGTGTCAGCATCATGATGACGTAGCCCATAGCCACGCTCACCTTGCCGGCGGCAATGGGGCGGTGGCACTTCTTAGGGTGGAGGCGGTCGTTCTCCACGTCATGGATGTCGTTGAAACAGTAGATGCTGCTCGATACGAAGCAGAATGCAACAAACACCCACAGTGTCTGTAGGAAATAATGGCTGTTTAACAGGTTGTTGCTGAAAAACAAAGGGGCGAAGACAAAGAAATTCTTCACCCACTGCAATGGCCGTAACAGAAGGATGGCATCTTTCATGGGCAATGGAAATCGTTTAACGGCGCTTGCGCTGACCGAAAAGGGTGTGGTAGCCGCGCAACAGTTTGCGCACAAGGAGGAAAGCGTCGAATGCCGTAACGGCATTGGAAATCAGCGCAGCAACAAGTTCGCCGCGCGTATTGGTCTTTTGGGGAGTGACAAGTTGGTGCCAATGACCGCTAATCTCGCTGCGCGCCTGAGCAAGTTCTTCAGCGAGTTGTTCGCGTCGTGCGCGAATGTCCTCCAAGGTCTGTGGAATACCCACCTGTTGTTGTTTGGTCTGCATAAGAATAAGTCCTCTCACATGGTTACTATTGTGGATCGTTGCTCATCAGGATGTTGGCAAGAAGCTTCACCAGTGGGCGCTCTATCCATGCCTTTCGGAAGATGAAAACGACCACGAGCAAGAGCAGATGAGCCAAACTGACCAGCATGAATGCCATGGTCATGCCTAACGATGCCGACAGCCAGAATGCCACGGCGAAAGAGAAATAGAGGAGGATGGCAATGACCAGCAGAAAGCCAACGGCAGCCAAAGCGGCTACCGTCAGCAACTGTACCAGTTTGCCGACCACGTCAAATTTGATGCTCTCCTTCTGGAGGTTCAAATAGCGGATAACGGCTTGCACCAGTTGTCCGATGGTCTCTACATTCTTGTCGCTCGACAGCATTACTCGTTTACTTCAGGTGCTGCGTCAACAATATCGGCGGCAAGGTCAGACATCTCCTTGCGGCTGAGCTTGATATTATGCTTCTTCATGAAGTCATCTACCGCATCGGTAATCTTATCACGAGTGTCGGCTCCCTTTTCAGGGGCTAACAGCAGTCCTACTACGGCTCCGGCGAGAGCACCACCGAGGAATGCACCGAGAAATCCTAAATTCTTCATAGTCGTTTCGTTTTAAAGGGTTGATAATGTTTGTTGCTGCAAATATAGGCAATCTTTTTGAAAACATCGTGTTGTTTAGCCATATTTTTTCATAAAATAATGCGATTTGATACCATTTAACAAACTTTATGCACCTTTTCTCTTCAAGTTTGGACGATATTTTGTAATTTCGCAGATGATATTCAAAAAGCATTATAAAATTAAAACAAATAAAACAATGAAGAAACAAATTATCCTATGTGCAGGACTGTGTGCCGCAATGGCTTTCACAAGTTGTAAATCAGGCGACAGCGCCTACAAGCAGGCTTACATGAAAGCCAAGCAACAAGAAGAACAGCAGCAACAGCAGCAGCCCGCACAGGAAGAACCCGTTGTAGTGGCACCCGTAGAGACCAAACCTGCCAACGACACACAGGTGGTTGACAATACTGACAACGTGAACGTGCGTCAGGAGAATGTAACCCTCATCAGCGGAAATGGACTCAAGGCTTTCAGCGTAGTAGTAGGTTCGTTCTCACTTCAGGCCAACGCCGAAGGACTGCAGCAGCAGCTCCGCAATGCCGGCTATGATGCACAGATCGTGCGCAATACCCAGGGTGGCACCTTCCGCGTAGTGGCTACCACGTTTGATACCAAGGGTGAGGCTGCCGCAAGCCGCAACGAACTCCAGGGTAAGTATCAAGGCGCTTGGTTGCTCTACAACAAATAAAAAGAACCACGGATAAAAAAGGGAAATTCTTAGCGTGAGAATACTCTCGATAGACTACGGAAAGAAAAGAACCGGACTCGCTGTTACCGATCCTCTGCAAATTATTGCTGGAGGATTGGCAACAGTAGCCACGGCAGAACTCTTCCAATACCTCAACGACTATATTGCACGCGAACCCGTGGAGCGCATTGTCATAGGAGAACCCAGACAACCCAACGGACAGCCCAGCGAAAACCTGCAGCGCGTACAGCAGTTTGTGAACCGATGGAAAAAGGCACGGCCCGATGTGCCCATCGAATTCTTCGACGAGCGCTTTACCTCCGTACTTGCCCATCAGGCCATGCTTGACGGAGGACTGAAGAAAAAGGCACGGCAAAACAAGGCGCTGGTGGATGAAATCAGTGCCACGATCATACTGCAGGACTATATGCGCGCACGGAAATCGTGACGACGAATAAAGCAACAAGAAATGATACTACCTATTTATATATATGGACAGCCGGTGTTGAGAAAGGTGGCACAGGATATTACTGCCGACTACCCGGAGCTCGATAAACTCATTGCCGACATGTGGGACACACTCGCAGAGAGCGAGGGCATCGGACTGGCTGCACCACAGATTGGAAAAGACATACGACTGGTGGTCATCGACCTCGATGTGATCAGCGATGACCTCCCTGAATACAAAGGATTCAGAAACGTGTTTATCAACGCACATATCGTGGAATACGATGAAAGCAAGACCGACACCTCGGAAGAAGGATGTCTATCGTTGCCCGGCATCCACGAGCGCGTGACCAGACCGACACGCATTCACGTGCAATGGCTCGACGAGAAAATGCAACCACACGACGAATGGGTGGAAGGATACCTTGCACGCGTGATGCAGCACGAATTTGACCACCTCGAAGGCAAGGTTTTCGTGGATCGCATCTCTCCACTCCGCAAACAACTCATCAAGAGTAAGATGAGAGCATTACTCCAAGGACGTGTGCGCTGCGGATACAAAACTAAAATGGCGGTGAGAAAATAATCACCGACCACAAAAGACATACAGGCGAAACAGGCTCCCGTAATAAGGTAAAGCAAAACGGATTGTAAACATGATGACAAGGGTAATTAAGACAACGACAACGGGCAGAGGTTTGAAGAAACTTCTGCTTGTTGCACTTATGATCCTGTCGTCAATGACCGGCAAGGCACAGTTTAATACCGACAGACTGCTCATGGTAGGACAGTCGGCACTCTACTATGAAGACTATGTGCTCTCCATACAGTATTTCAATCAGGTGATCTCGGCAAAACCGTATCTCTACGAACCATGGTTCTACAGAGGTCTGGCGAAATTCTATCTCGACGACTACCAAGGAGCTGAAAACGACTGTGCCGAGGCACTTGACAGAAACCCGTTTGTGGTCAGCGTCTATGAACTCAGAGGACTCTGCCGCATCAGACAAGACAACTTTGCCGGAGCCGTGAAAGACTACGATAAAGCACTGAAATACGACCCGGAGAACCGAAATCTGTGGCACAACAGAGTGCTTTGTCATATTCAGCAGAAAGAGTATGATGTGGCACTGGCACAGATAGACACCATGCTCACCCGATGGAGCAAGAACGCGAAAGTCTATGCCATGCAGGCAGAGGTCTATATGCTCCAGAAAGACACCACAAAAGCTGTTGTCGCACTCGATAAAAGTATTGCTATCGACCCATACGACGGTTCGCTGTGGAGTCAGAAAGCCATCATCAGCATGGCACGGCATCAATGGAAAGAGAGCGACGAGTATCTCAGCAAAGCTATCCACCTCATGCCCAAACGAGTGGATTGCTATGTGAACCGAGCCATTGCCAGATTCAACCTCAATAACCTCAGGGGAACCATGGCAGACTATGATACTGCGCTCGACCTCGATCCCAACAACTTCCTCGCACACTACAACAGAGGACTCTTGAGGGCACAGGTGGGAGATGACAACCAAGCCATCCTCGACTTTGACTTCGTGCTCAACCTGGAGCCCAATAACCTCATGGCACTCTTCAACCGCGCACTCCTGCTGGAGAATACCGGAAATATCAGAGGTGCCATAAGGGACTATACGAAAATCATTGCGGAATTTCCAAACTTCTGGTTTGGACTGCAACACCGTGCCGACTGTTACAGAAAACTCGGTATGAGCAAACAGGCAGAGCTCGACGAATTCAGAATCTTCAAAGCACAGATGAACAAACGCTTGGGTATTCAGCCGAGACTCTCGAAAAAACAGATGAGAAAACGTAGCGACCTCGACATCGAGAAATACAACCAACTGGCTGTGGAAGATGTACAGGAGGTGGAACACGAATATCAAAGCGATTACCGGGGAAGGGTGCAAAACAGAAAGGCTTCGCTCGACTATCTTCCTATGTTTGTGCTCGCCATGCAGAAAGACGTAGAACGGATGAACGCAACAACTGCCTTCGACCAACGGGTGGATGACTTCAACAGAAACGAAGGCGGCACACGACAGCTTTATGTGACACGACAGTTGCGCACACTCGACGAGGCTGCCACAAACCGCTACTTCGCACTGATAGACTCGGTGGCTGACACGATCGACAAATGTCACGACGCAAAACAAAAAGCAGCACTCCTGCTGATAAGAGCCGTAGCCTATTCAGATACCCAGAATAATGAAGCAGCAATAGACGACCTTACGGCTGTTGTACAACTCGACTCCACACAGACACTCGCCTATTGGCAAAGAGCAGTCTGCCAGGCAAGACTCAACGCGTTTAATGCTTCGCAGGGTACAGACATCAGTATGAAGACTGCCAATGTGCTCTCCGACCTGAGTGAGGCTATTGAGAACAATCCCAGTGCAATCCTCTATTACAACCGAGGTAATGTCTATGTGCAGCGGAAAGATTATCTCCATGCCATAGAAGACTATTCGAAAGCCATAGAGATGGATTCACATCTGGCTGAAGCATACTACAACAGAGGAATAGCAAGGCTCGCGCTCAAACAGCAGGCACAGGCTGTGGCAGACCTCAGCAAGGCAGGAGAACTCGGACTCTATGCCGCCTACAGCATCATCAAACAGAATCGGAAGTAACAGATAATACCGTTTTTTTCAACGAATTGTTTGGTTATTCTGACACTTATTAGTAATTTTGCCACGTAAAAACGTTTTTTTTATTATGGTAAAAAGAAGGTGGCATTGTAAGCCAGGCGTACAGCCGACAGAATTTGACAAGAAAATTATGCACTTGGAGAATCAAGGCGTATTGGTACCCACTCGCCAGCTTGTGAAGACTCCAGAACAAATAGAGGGAATCAGACGGTCGGGTGTGGTCAACACAGGAGTGCTAGACCTGATAGAAAAGGAAATACACGAAGGAATGTCAACGCTCGAAATAGATAAACTCTGTAGAGAATACTGCGAAGCACACGGAGCCATTCCTGCCTGTCTCAACTATGAAGGATTTCCCATGAGCGTTTGTACAAGCATCAACGAAGTGGTGTGTCACGGTATTCCGAAGGCAACAGATATCCTTGAAGAGGGAGACATCATCAACGTAGATTTTACCACCATCCTCGACGGATACTATGCCGACGCTTCGAGAATGTTTATCATTGGCGAAACAACTCCTGAAAAGAAACAACTCGTGGAGGTGACCAAAGAGTGTCTCGAAATAGGCATGGAGGCCGCTAAACCATGGGGATTCGTTGGAGAAATAGGAAAAGCCATTGAGAAACATGCCAAAAAATACCACTATGGAGTGGTGAGAGACCTCTGCGGACACGGAGTGGGACTCAAATTCCACGAAGAACCGGAAGTGTGCCATTTCGCGCAGAAACATCCCGGAATGCTTCTCGTACCGGGAATGGTGTTCACCATCGAACCTATGATCAATATGGGAACATGGGAAGTCTTTATCGATGCTGACGACCCATACGGATGGGAAGTTATTACAGAAGATGAGAAACCGTCTGCACAGTGGGAACACACTCTGCTGATGACAGAACATGGAGTAGAAATACTGTCACACTAAACAATGGAAAATAAAGATATCTACATATTGGGAATTGAGTCAAGCTGCGACGATACATCTGCAGCTGTACTCAAAAACGGTGTGCTGCTCTCAAATGTAACAGCATCACAAGCCGTACACGAAGCATACGGCGGCGTAGTGCCGGAACTCGCGTCAAGAGCACATCAGCAAAACGTGGTGCCTGTAGTGGATCAAGCCATAAAAAAGGCAGGAATCTCCAAGGAACAGCTTACTGCCGTGGCATTTACAAGAGGACCGGGACTCATGGGATCGCTGCTCGTCGGAGTGAGCTTTGCTAAAGGATTTGCAAGATCGCTCGGAATCCCCCTTATCGACGTCAACCATCTGCAAGGTCACGTGATGGCTCACTTCATCAAAGAAAGTGATGATGATAATCAGCAACCGCCATTGCCCTTCCTCTGCCTGCTCGTCAGCGGAGGTAATTCGCAAATTGTCAAGGTTAACGCCTATAACGACATGGAGGTGCTCGGACAAACCATCGACGATGCCGCAGGAGAAGCCATCGATAAATGTTCAAAGGTCATGGGACTCGGATACCCCGGAGGACCTATCATAGACCGACTGGCACGACAGGGAAATCCTAAAGCGTACAAGTTTGCCGAACCGCAAATCCCAGGTCTTAACTACAGCTTCTCTGGACTCAAGACTTCATTCCTCTATAATATGAGAAAATGGGTGGAAGAGGATCCCGATTTCATCGAACACCATCAAGAAGATATTGCTGCTTCACTCGAATTTACTATCGTCGATATCCTGATGAAGAAACTGAAGATGGCGGTCAAGCAGACAGGAATCAAACATGTGGCTGTGGCAGGAGGAGTCAGCGCAAACAATGGATTGCGAAACGCATTCCACGATCATGCCAAACGATACGGATGGACTATCTATATACCTAAATTCAGCTATACAACAGACAATGCTGCAATGATTGGTATTGTAGGATACTATAAATATCTGGACGGAGAGACGTGTCCCATCGATGCGCCTGCCTTCAGTAAAGTTACCTTTAAATAAAAAGAAAGAATATGGATTTTGAAAGTAAGATTATCAGTCGTGAAATCAGTCAGATACTCTGGGAATTGGAAAAAACCGTAGGAACTGCAGAAAGCTGTACCGGAGGAAGAATAGCAGAAGCCATGATCGCTACACCGGGAGCATCGAAATACTTCAAAGGTGGAGTGGTGTCGTATGTCGATGAAATCAAAGAAAGACTGCTGCATGTTGACGCACAAGTGCTCGAAGAACAAACTGCTGTCTGTGAAGAAGTTGCCAAACAAATGGTAAAGGGAGCATGTCAGACACTCAATACCAATTATGCCATTGCTGCAACAGGATTCGCTGGACCTACCGGAGGAACTAAAGAGATTCCCGTCGGCACGATCTGGCTCGCTTGTGGAGATATCGACAGACAGGTGACTTTCATGGTGCAGGAAGACCACGGAAGAGATATCAATCTGGCCATTGCAACCAACAAAGCCATGCAAATGTTTCTCGATTTTCTGAAAGATGAACAGACAAGGGTATAGTAGCGTTAAAAAACGTTAATATTACACCGAAATATAAAGTAGGGTTCTTTGTTGTTTAGAAAATTTTGTAATTTTGCAACCTGTTTGGAGTAAGTTACAATTTAGGAACAAGTTAAAAGTAGATAGAAATGTCGAAGATTTGTCAGATTACAGGAAAGAAGGCACAGATTGGTAATAATGTGTCTCACTCAAAGCACCGCACAAAGCGTAGCTTTGACGTTAACCTGTTCAGCAAGAAATTCTACTATGTAGAGGAGGCTTGCTGGATTCAGTTGAAGATCAGTGCTGCTGGTCTGCGTATGATTAATAAAGTAGGTCTGGATGCTGCCTTGAAGCAAGCTGTTGCCAAAGGTTTCGTGGACTGGAAGGATATTAAAGTGATAGGAGACTAAACTATGGCAAGCAAGAAAAAAGGCGATCGTGTACAGGTAATTCTGGAGTGCACAGAAATGAAAGAGAGTGGACTGCCCGGAACAAGCCGTTACGTAACGACCAAGAACCGTAAGAACACTCCCGAGAGAATGGAACTCAAGAAGTATAACCCCATCCTGAAACGTATGACCGTTCATAAGGAGATTAAATAATTAAGCAATTAGACTATGGCAAAGAAAACCGTCGCTACCCTCCATGAAGGTTCAAAGGATGGTCGCGCTTATTCAAAGGTTATCAAGATGGTGAAGAGCCCTAAGACTGGTGCTTACATCTTCGATGAGCAGATGGTTCCCAACGAGGAAGTAAAAGATTTCTTCAAGAACTAATAGATAAGAAATACATATTGAAAGAAGACTGGTATCATAAAGATATCAGTCTTTTTTTATCTTTTATACCATTCTATCTTGATTCTCTTGCTTTTTTTGTAATTTTGCAAGATAAGAAACAAACCATCTAACAATAAACTACCGATTATGAACAAAACTATTCAAGACATCATCGAAAGGAGAAGCGTAAAGAAGTATATGGCTAAAAGTGTTCCTGATGAACTCATAGAACAAATTGTCAAAGCTGGAACCTATGCTCCTTCGGGAATGAACAAACAAGCGGCTATCATACTGGCTGTGACTAACAAAGAAATGAGAGATAGGTTGAGCAGGATAAACCTCGATATCGTCATGGCAAGAAACATGAATACAACCAGCGGACATGCTGACCCGTTCTATGGAGCTCCTGTCGTTCTGGTGGTGCTTGCTAAAAAGGATGTGGCAACACGAGTATATGACGGTACTCTCGTCATGGAAAATATGATGATTGCAGCACAAAGTCTGGGATTGGGCTCCTGCTGGATTCATCGGGCTAAGGAGACCTTCGAGACGGAAGAGGGAAAACAAATCCTTCAGGAACTCGGAATAAAGGATGAATATGAGGGTATTGGAAATTGTATTGTGGGATATGCTGCGCCTGATGCTTTGAAACCACAGGTTGAACGTAAAAGCGATTATGTGGTATGGGTAAAATGAAAATTATGGCCACTATGGCGTGCACTACGATGTTGGTGGCTTGCAACCAGCAGAAGGGAATAGAACAACAGGTTGATGAACTCTACGGACGAATGTCGCAAGAGGAACGCCTCGCACAGTTGAGAAGTATCTATATGGATGACTTGTTTGATCAGAATGGTCAGCTGGATACGGCACAATGCCGGAAAATCATTCCTAACGGTATCGGACACTTCTCACAATATGCAAGTCAGAATCTTGAATCTGCTGATAACATCAGAAAAAAAGTTGTTGCCTTGCAGCAATGGATTATAAAGAACACACCGAACGGCATTCCTGCTTTGTTTCATGAAGAAGTGCTATCGGGAGTTAATACGCAAGATGCAACAATCTATCCGCAGCAAATCGGACAGGCTTGTTCCTTTAATACTGAATTGGCTGAACTGAAAACCAAACAGACTGCAAACGACTTGCGAAGGATGGGAGGCATTCTGTCACTGTCGCCTATGGTGGATGTGTGTAGAATACCGTCTTTCAACCGGCTTGAAGAATCCTATGGTGAAGATGCGTATCTCTCGGCCATGATGGGTACGGCATTTGCTAAAGGGTTGCAGATGGGTGACCTGAAGAAAGGAGTGGGAGTGTGCTCGAAGCATTATCTTGGATATGGTGGCGGAGGAGATGCTGACGAAAAGGTGATGATGGAAGAAATTCTATTGCCTCACGAGACGATGATCCGACTGGCGGGAAGTCAAGTCATCATGCCTGGATATCATGCAGTACACGGTACAAAATGTGTGGCTAACAGCGAAATCTTGAATGATATTCTAAGAGGATACCTTGGATTCAAAGGGATGGTGGTGAGCGACTATACCGCCATTGACCAGATTCCCAACCTTGACACTCCACTGGAAAAAGCGGTTGCTGCGATTAATGGGGGAAACGATGTTGATTTTCCAAAAGGCGACAACTATAAATATTTGCAAGAGGCAATTGAGAAAAAACTGGTGAAACCAGAAGTCGTGGAACGGGCTGTCAAGAATGTCATACGTTTCAAAATACAGGCAGGAATGATGGACGAGAATCGTTATCTCTATAGCGATGATGAAGTGGTGCTTGATTCGGAGGAAGAAAGAAAAACGGCATACGATATTGCCACACAGTCTGTTGTGTTGCTTGAAAACAATGGGGTGTTGCCTTTGAAAAATGTCAAAAGGGTTCTGCTGACAGGGCCTAATGCCAATTCTATGTGGGCGATGTGTGGAGACTATTCTTTCCCAAGCATGTTCTACTTCTGGAAAGGATGGCAGAAACAGTGGAGCGACAAGAATCTGCCGAAGATCGTGAAACTGAAGGAGGCTATGGAAACTCGTAAACCAGAAGGGGTTGACGTGGCTTATGCTCGGGGATGCGACTGGACGGAAGAGATAGAGACGAAATATGCAGAGACAGGTGACAAGCGTGCATGGGAATACCAGTTGTTGCACCGTAAGGTGGATTCTGGGGAGAAAGCTGATCAAAAAGTGGCGTTGGACATGGCTCGCGAAAGTGATGTGATTATCGCTGCGGTGGGTGAAAATGTAATGCTTTGCGGAGAAAACAGAGACAGACAAAGTTTACGCTTACCTGGAAAGCAGGAGGAATTTGTGGAAAAACTGCTGGCAACAGGAAAACCTGTTGTGCTCGTTGTCTTTGGAGGACGTGCACAGATTATCTCGAAAATCTCTAAGAGATGCGCTGCTGTCATACAAGCATGGTACCCTGGTGAAGAGGGTGGTCATGCGGTAGCAGACATCCTTTATGGTAGAATTTCGCCGTCTGCAAAATTGTCGGTGAGCTATCCCAACACGGAAATAGATGAACCAATCTGTTATAATGAGAAAATCGAACTGGATGAACGCATAGAATGGCCGTTTGGATACGGACTGTCTTATACGCAGTTCTCGTATGGAAATCTGAACATGGTAAAGGAGTGTCCTACTGATAACGATGCGGTGGAATTGACATTTTCCTTGACTAATGTAGGAAAGATGAGAGCCGATGAGGTGGCGCAGATTTATCTCTCTCCAACAGACAAAAAGCAACAAATCCGACCGATACAATTGCAAGGATTTGCACGTGTGACGCTTGAACCTGGAGAAACAAAAACTGTTGGGATTAAACTTTATACCGAGCAGTTTGGCTATTATTCGAACAATGGAAAGCGTCAATGGAATGTTGATCCTGGTAAATATGAAGTTAAGGTGGCTTCTTCTTCACAGGACATCAGACTGAAGCAAACTATAGTTCTTAAAGGTAAGAAAATAACCAAACCTTTACGAGAACACTATTTCTCTGTTGCGACGGTGAAGTAACAGCTATGGATTGATATGATTCCCGACTGTCATAACGCGTTTTGGCTCAGCGCATAAGAGAATGTTATAAGTAAAATGGTTGAGCGAAACGCATAGAGGTTGTGGAAACCACATGAAGACAATCATCCCGTTGGAGTGTCTGGAGAGGACAAGTCCAACGGGATGATTTTTATAGTTTATCGTAAGTTCTTATTGTTTGCTGCAAAGCAATTTTTTACCGTAAAGAGGCAATCAAGCTTCAGACTTTGGTGTGGCAGGAGTGGTCTTGCTTTGAGGCGTATTGGATTTCTTGTGGTGATTGCCATTGGACCTCCTACGTTTGCGCTTCTGTTGTCCGTCTTTCGACTGTGTGCTTGTCACAGAGTCTTGGGAAGATTTTACGGAAGGTTGCTCACCTGACGATGGCTTGGTGCTGCGTCGCTTGTTGCGAGTTTTGTTGCCGTTAGGCTTACGGTTGTTGCTGCGACCACCACGACCGCGCGTGTTCTTACGTGGTGCATTGGGCTCGTATTTAGGACCTTCGCCCAATCCTTCAGGGATAGGAATCTTGACAATTTCCTTTTCAAGGAAACGCTCTATGTCGGCAAAGGCACGCATGTCCAATTCAGAGACAAAAGTGATGGCAACACCATCGCGTTGCGCACGTGCTGTGCGTCCGATGCGATGGACGTAGTCTTCTGCATCATGAGGTACATCGTAGTTGATGACCATCAAGATGTCGTCAATATCAATGCCTCGCGACACAATGTCTGTTGCAACGAGCACATCTACCTGACCCGTCTTGAACCGATACATGACATCGTCGCGCTCCTGCTGGCTGAGGTCGCTGTGCATGGGTGCGCAGTTGATGTTCATGCGTTTGAGTTCGCGAGTAATGTCCTTTACCTTGTCTTTCTTGCCGGAGAAGATGATGACTCGTTGAAGTTCTCCTGCCTTGAAGAGATGGCGGATGATGTTGATCTTCTGCGGTTCGTAGCATACGTATGCTGACTGCTGAATCTTTTCTGCCGGTTTTGATACGGCAATCTTCACCTCGACAGGGTTGGTCAAAAGTGTACGTGCCAATTGCTGAATTTTGTCGGGCATGGTGGCAGAGAACATGATGGTCTGGTGATTGTCGGGCAGCAGTTTGGCAATCTGCAGGATATCGTCAGAGAATCCCATGTCCAACATGCGGTCGGCTTCGTCGAGGATGAAGAATGAAAGACGGGAGAGATCTACATGTCCCATGCGAATATGGGACAGGAGACGTCCTGGAGTGGCAATAATCACATCGGCGCCCATTTTAAGTCCCTTGGTCTCTTGGTCAAAGCGAGAACCATCGTTTCCGCCATAGATGGCAACACTCGACACATCGTTGAGATAATAGCCGAAGCCTTGCATGGCTTGGTCTATCTGTTGGGCAAGTTCGCGAGTCGGAGACATGACGATGCAATTGACAGCATCGTGTGGGAAACCACCATCGTCAAGCATGCTGAGTACAGGCAGGAGATAGGCTGCCGTCTTTCCTGTTCCTGTCTGGGCGACACCAATAAGGTCGCGCCCGTCGAGAATTTGCGGAATGCATTGTTCCTGGATGGGAGTCATTTCCTCGAAGCGCATGTCATAGAGCGCGTCGAGGATATTATCGTTGAGGTATGTTTCTTCGAATGTCACTTTTCCTATTTTAAATTAATAATGTATTAGTTAGGGGCGTGTCGGTAGCAATAGTATGCTATAAACACATAGAGAATGTTTGGAATCCATGCGGCTAATGCCGGTGGTGTGTCAGCATTGATAGCGAAGGTGGCACATACCGTTTGTAGAAGAATATAGGCGAATGATAATGCGAGGCCAATGCCTAAGTATAGTCCCATGCCGCCTTTTCGTTTTCTTGAAGATAGTGAAACACCTATAATGGTAAGGATAAAGGAGGCGAATGATGAGGCGATACGCTTGTGGTATTCTACCTCATATTGTACAACATTGCTTGAACCGCGAGACTGTTGTTTCGAGATGTATTGCCTGAGTTCAGGAGAGGTGAACGTTTCCTGCTGACCTTTGGAGAAGATGAGGTCCATCGGTTCCATTTGGATCAGGGTGTCGAGTTCCATGCCACTTTGAATTTCCTCTCTCAAACCTTTCAGTTTACGAATCTTGTAACTGCGAGCTTTCCAATGGTAGCGTGAATCAGAAATCGTGTCGTATTGAATAACGCTGGCAGTCATGTGGCTTACCATCTTCTTGTTTTCAAATTTGTAGAGTGAAAAGCCGAATCCGGTCTTGTGGACATCATCGTATTGTGAAATATAAGCGACGACACCTTTATCCACCATCAACTGAATATTGCTTGCCGATGTATTCTTCTTATTATTCTTATAGAGAGATTCAAAGTCATGGCGGACTACCGTTCCTTTAGGGATGACGTAAGCGCCAAGATAGAAGTTGAGCAAGGCGATGAGTGCTGCAGAGATAATATAGGGGCGGAGCAAGCGCTTGAAACTCATTCCGCACGCCAACATGGCAATAATCTCTGAGTTGCCTGCCAGTTTAGAGGTGAAGAAGATGACCGCTATGAAAACGAATAGTGGCGAGAAAAGATTGGCAAAATAGGGGATGAAGTTGGCATAGTAGTCGAACACAATAGCACGCAATGGTGCGTGATAGTTGGTGAACTTGGTGAGGTTGTCATTGACGTCAAACACGATAGATATCGAGATGATGAGTGCAATGGAGTAGATGTATGTGCCAATGAACTTCTTGATGATGTACCAGTCGATGCGCTTGATGTAATGCAGCGGATTGCATTTCTTCATCCATCGCAATTTGTGCCAGGGGAGTTTCCTGAGCCATTTGATGATGGGATGAAGCAGGATGAGCAGGCGCAACCAGATGCGTCTGATACGTGCAGCTATTTCTTTGAGTTTTCTCTTCATCGGTAAGTGTGTCTGTAGGGTTCTTATCTTCGACGACCAAGGTTGTCAATCACCGAGCGTTTCCATTGCACGAAGTCACCCTGTTCGATGTGTTGGCGTGCGTCGGTCACAAGGCGCAGGTAGAATGCCAGATTGTGTATGCTGGCAATCTGCATGGCAAGTAACTCTTGAGCCTTGAACAGGTGGTGGAGGTATGCTTTGGTGTGTATGCGGTCGATGTCGCAGCCGTCGGGATCAATGGGCGAGAAGTCTGCCTCCCATTTCTTGTTGCGCATGTTCATTGTGCCCTCATAGGTGAACAGCATGGCATTACGGCCGTTGCGAGTGGGCATGACGCAGTCAAACATGTCAACACCACGTTCGATGGCTTCGAGAATGTTCTGTGGCGTTCCTACACCCATCAGGTAGCGAGGCTTGTCTTTAGGCAGTATCTCATTGACCACTTCAATCATCTCGTACATCACTTCTGTGGGTTCGCCGACAGCTAATCCTCCGATAGCATTTCCGTCGGCACCCTTGTCTGCCACAAATTTGGCAGCCTCTCGGCGGAGGTCTTTATAGGTGCAGCCTTGTACGATAGGGAAGAGACTTTGACGATAGCCGTAAAGTGGTTCGGTTTCGTCGAGTCGCTTGATGCATCGGTCGAGCCAGCGTTGGGTCATCATGAGCGATTTCTTGGCATAGTTATAGTCGCTTTGTCCTGGTGGACATTCGTCGAAGGCCATCATGATGTCTGCTCCTATCACGCGTTCGGTATCCATCACATTTTCAGGAGTAAAGAAGTGTTTGGAACCGTCGATGTGTGAACGGAATTCGCAGCCTTCCTCGCGGAGTTTTCGTATGCCAGTCAGTGAGAATACCTGGAAACCGCCGGAGTCGGTTAGGATAGGGCGGTCCCATGTGTTGAATTGATGGAGTCCGCCTGCCTGACGGAGCACTTCCAGTCCTGGTCGAAGGTAGAGATGATAAGTGTTTCCAAGTATAATCTGTGCCTTGACTTGTTCGCGGAGTTCTGAGAAATGTACGCCTTTGACGCTTCCAACGGTTCCTACGGGCATGAAGATTGGCGTCTTGATCTGTCCGTGGTCTGTGGTGATAAGGCCTGCTCGTGCGTCGCTGGCAGAATCTGTATGTTGCAGTTCAAATGTCATTTGCTGTCTTTGTTGTCGTCTTGGATGGTGAAGTCCAATGGGTTATCTACTATCTCGTCTGTTAATGCGAAGTTCCATACGTCTTGTACGTTTTCGACATAATGGAATTCTACGCCTTTGAGATAAACTTCAGGAATCTCTTCAATGTCCTTGCGGTTTTCCTGACACATCAGAATGTCTGTGATTCCGGCACGTTTGGCAGCGAGGATCTTCTCCTTGATGCCGCCAACGGGAAGAACTTTTCCTCGAAGCGTTATTTCACCGGTCATGGCTGTGTTGCGACGCACTTTACGTTGGGTCAGGGCAGAGGCGATGCTGGTTGCAATGGTGATTCCTGCTGATGGTCCGTCCTTGGGCGTCGCACCTTCTGGAACGTGGATGTGTATGTTCCAGTTGTCGAAAATGCGATAATCGATATGAAGTGTATCTGCGTGTGCTTTTACATATTCAAGAGCGAGAATGGCACTTTCTTTCATGACGTCACCGAGGTTTCCTGTCAGCGTGAGTTTTGCACCCTTTCCTTTCGAGAGTGAGGTTTCGATGAAGAGGATTTCGCCGCCAACGCTTGTCCATGCGAGTCCTGTGACCACTCCTGCATAGCTGTTGCCTTGATAGATGTCGCGATAGTAAGGTGGTTTGCCCAACAGTCCTTCGAGTTCAACGGGAGTGATTTTAGAGAAAGGCAGGGTTCCGCTTTCCGCCACTTTAAAGGCTATTTTGCGCAAGGCCTTGTTGATTTGTTTCTCCAGTTGGCGCACACCACTTTCCCGCGTATATTGCTCGATGATTTTCTCTGTGGCAGCCTTGGTGAAGGTGAGTCGGCTGTCTGCCAGTCCCGTATTCTCTTTTTCGCGTGGAATGAGGTGTCGCTTAGCAATCTCTTGTTTCTCTTCGGTAATATAGCCACTTACTTCGATGATTTCCATGCGGTCGAGTAGGGGTTTGGGAATGGTGCCGAGATTGTTGGCCGTTGCAATAAACATGACTTTCGACAGGTCGTAGTCCAGATCGAGATAGTTGTCGTGGAAGGCATTGTTTTGCTCAGGATCGAGTACTTCGAGAAGTGCTGAGGCAGGATCGCCGTTATGGGTATTCTGCGTCACCTTGTCTATTTCGTCGAGTATGAATACGGGATTACCAGTCCCTGCCTTCTGCATGTTTTTGATGATGCGTCCGGGCATGGCTCCAATGTAGGTTCTACGGTGTCCGCGTATTTCAGCTTCGTCGTGTAGTCCTCCAAGTGAGACGCGCACGTATTTTCTGTTTAGTGCGTCGGCGATGGATTTGCCCAGACTGGTTTTTCCGACTCCTGGAGGGCCGTAGAGGCAAAGGATAGGCGACTTGAGATTGCCTCTGAGCGAGAGCACAGCGATGTATTCGAGTATTCTCTCCTTGACTTTCTCCATGCCGTAGTGGTCGCGGTCAAGGATTCGTTGTGCACGCTTCAGATTGAGGTCATCCTTGGTGTATTCGTTCCATGGCAGCGAAACAAGAGTCTGGAGGTACGTTAGTTGGATGTTGTAGTCCGGACTTTGTGGGTTGAGCTGATCGAGTTTCTCCATCTCGCGCTTGAATACTTTGGCGGTTTCGTTGCTCCATTTCTTTTTGGCAGCTTTTTCCAGCAGGTCTTTCTTTTCAGGCGAAGCCTCATTGCCCATTTCAGCCTGAATGTTCTTGATCTGTTGCTGGAGGAAGTAGTTGCGCTGTTGCTCGTCGAGGTCTTCGTGGGTCTTCTTGCGAATTTCAAGTTTCAAGGTCTGCAATTCTTGCTGCTTGTTCATGTGTTTGATCATCATGAAGAGGCGATCCTTGAGGTTTGAGGTGTTCAGAAGGTCTATGCGTTCGCTTACGTTTTCCACAAAGTTGCTACAGATGTAGTTGAGCGCGATGAGGTTGTTGCCGATGTTTCTCACGGAGAATGATGCTTCATCGGGCATTTCATCGTTCATGTCGATAAACTCTGTTGTAACGTCGCGCAGGGTGCCTATGGCTGTGTTGAACTCAGTATCGTCCTGTTCTGGGATTTTCTCATCGTATGGGAGTACGTGTGAAAGCATGAAGTTGTCGTTGGGTATTTCATCACCCAATACGATGCGTCGTAGTCCCTGCACGATGGCGGTGACCTTGTTGTTAGGCAAACTGATAATCCTTACGAGTTTGGCCATTACTCCAATCTTGTAGATGTCGTTGTGGGATGGAAATTCCGTATTGGCTGAATACTGGCAGCATACGGCAAAGAGTGAGTCTTCTTTCTCTGCTTTCTTGAGTAGTTTAAGACTCTGGTCCCGTCCCACGAGGATGGGGTTGACAACTCCCGGAAACATTACAACGTTGCGTACTGTCAATACTGGCAAGACTTCCGGTACTTCGATGCTTGTTAAATCTTTGTAATCTCCCTCTATATCAGCAATTAGAGGGAATGTTTTATTTTGGTATTTACTCATTCTCTGTTTAAAATAGTGCTTTTAGCTTGCAAAGGTACTGCAATCCTACGGAATATCAAAAGAAAAACGTTGTTTTCTTTATATAAAAGGTGTATAGTACTTGCAGAAAACGGTTTTAAAGCATGAAAATGGGCGTAAAAAGGAATATTGACTAATAAATCTCAGCCACGTGGTTGCTTTTCTGACCGTTTATTCCGCGCTTGAGGAATAGAATCAGTTGGATGTCTTTCCCTACGGTCATTTCTTTTTCCATATCCGGTTTCATTGTTGATGTACTGGCGAAGCCTTCTTTGGAGATGGTGCCTTCGGGAGTGGTTGGAATGTCTGACAGGATGGCGTATCTGATGTAATGTTGTGCGGGATTTGCGTATGTGATCTTTGCAGAATAGGATCCAAAGGATTCGTGTCCTTTGTAGCGGTCTAAAATATTGACGATTGCTGCCGACTTGAATGGGTCTCCGTTGCTGATAATAGGACAGAATTGGATGAACATTCCTTTTTGAACGGTTGTTCGTGCAGGTAGTGTTGCGGTAATTGTTTTTCTGTCGGCAACGTAATGGTGTGACATATTGTCAAAGATGTGGATGTGTCCGTATGTCTCGTCAATTCCGTCGATATATCCGGTTCTTATAGGAAAGACGTGGCTTGGCGCTTTTGTTGAGGCTGCAATCTCGACAATCCTTTTGTTGCCTTCTTTGCTGGACGCGACGGAAACATCGTAAACCTTTCCGATGATTTCGTAAGGCCGGCAAGGGAATTGGTGGCTGTCTGCAATCAGCGACATACCATTTGCTGCAACCATTTTGACAAACCGGCAGGTGCGTCCTGCTTTGATTTTCTCAAACAACGATACTGCGTACATGCTTATAATATCGTTGGAGTTTTCATTGCGTGCCTCAGGATGATGCAGTCTGTAGGATTGCAAGGCCCGATCTATTCGTTCTTGTAGGGATAGGTACAGTTTTCCGTCTTTGCCTTTTTGTTTTTGGCGGTCCTCATCTCTCAGACAGGAAGTGTGGTTACACATGTCGAGAAAGCGAGGCAGTTGAAAGTCTGTATAGGTTGTGCTAATCTTAACCGCCATATCCATCATACAGGAATTGATGAGTGACGGTTTGTCGGTGCGCAGTTTGATGTAAGCAAATAATAAAGTGCGTGAAGTTTCTGAGCCAATGGTTTTGTAGTTTTGGCGCAGGTATCTGTATATTTCCCAACAAGTTGCTTCGGGATGTGAACTTCCTGTTGAGATAGAGTTGACGAGTTCTTCCCATGAGGGTACTTTGGCGTCTTGGTTATTAGTCATTGTTGCTTTGGTATTTGGGTTTCTTAGGTGCAAATTTACAGGTTATAATTCTTATTGCCAAACGAAAGGCTCTTTTTTTTTGTGCAGACTTTCTGCTTTTTATATTTGACTGACGGGCGCAACTTTTGACGAGAGTCTTAGCGCTCGGCTTCGGGATGCCGTCGGGATGAGTTCGGGATGTTATCATCCTTCTTCCTACGTAGTGAGTCCTCAGTAAGTCCCAAAAACTTATTGGGTATTGGGACACTCATAGGAGAGACTTCCTGACAGCATAAGAAGTAAGTTGGATGAAATCTCACGATAAAAACCATCTTTTTGTCTGTTGAATTGTACTTGTTGCCCTTATCTTCTATTCATTTCCACAAAATACATGAAGATATTTGGTGATGACAATGAATTTTTGTAATTTCGCAACATCAAAACAAGAAAGATACATAACATAAAACAATGAAAAGATATGAAGAGATTTTTTTGGACTGCAGTGCTATTATTTCCATTAGTCAGCGCTATGTTTGCAGGTAATCTGAATCTTGCGGAAATCAGTAAATGGCAATACCGCGGCGATGGCATCAGAGCGGTGAAAACTGCCCAAGATGGTGAGACTTATACGCAACTGTCGTCAGACGGACGTAAGGTAGAGAGTCATTCCTTTAAAACAGGAAAGACCGTTTCGGTGCTTTTCGACCTTGATGTGGTGAAAACCGCCGGCGTCGATTATATCGATGGTTATATGGTCAGCCCCAACGGTCGGCAGATGCTGATACAGACGCATACGGAAAGTATTTATCGCCACTCGTTCAAAGCAGAGTACTATTTGTATAATATGGGAAGCAACAGAATGGTTCCCCTGTCGAAAAACGGACCTCAGCAGACGCCGCTTTTCTCACCTGATGGATCATTGGTGGCTTTTGTGCGTGACGGCAACATATTTCTGGTCAAATTGCTCTATGATAATGCTGAGGTGCAAGTGACGAAGGACGGAAAGCGCAATGCCATCATCAACGGAATCCCTGACTGGGTCAATGAGGAGGAGTTTGCCAACGACCGCTCTATGATATTTACAGCCGACAGCCGTGTGCTGGTCTGGGTGAAATATGATGAGAGTAAGGTAAAACAGTACAGCATGCCGCTCTTCAAAGGGCTGAATCCCGAATACAAGCAGTATGATGAGTATCCTGGCGCTTATACTTACAAGTATCCTGTGGCTGGTGCCGACAATGCCACAACCTCGGTGTGGAGCTTTGATATTGCAAGTCGTCAGACACGCCAGTTGCAAGTACCCATTGATGCTGATGGCTATGTGCCTCGCATCAAGCAGATGGGGGATGCCTCCAAGGTGATGGTGACAACACTCAACCGCCATCAGGATTGTCTGCGCATCTATGCGGTCAACCCCTTGTCAACCCTTTGCCAACTGCTCATAGAAGAGCGTGACGCTAAATATGTCAAGGAAGAGTGTGTTTCAAGTCTCGTTGTGACAAACCGTTACATCCTTCTGCCCAGTCAGCGTGACGGATGGTTGCATTTGTATCTCTATAATACCAACGGACAATTGCTACGTCAGGTAGAAACAGGAAATTATGACGTGGCAGATGTGTATGGCGTGGATGATGCAACAGGAGATGTCTATTACGCAAGTCACGAACAGGGTGCCGTAGAACAACAGGTCTATGTGGCTCACTCGAATGGAAAGCGCAATTGCCTGACACCCAAAAAAGGATGGAACAGCGCCATCTTTGCCAAGGGCTTCAAGTACTTCATCAACCAGTGGAGCGATATCAATACACCTGCCGTATTCTCACTTTGCGACCAACGGGGGAAAACTCTCTCGACACTTGTAGATAACCGAGAACTCAACGGTTGGTTGAAGAGCATGAATTTGGGTAAACGCGAACTCTTCACGCTGACCACAGCAGATGGAGTCAACCTCAATGGATGGATGGTAAAACCTGCAGATTTCAATCCGTCGAAGAAATATCCGGTCATCATGTTCCAATATAGCGGTCCCGGTAGTCAGAGTGTCAAGAATGCATGGGGAGTGGGAATGGCAGGTCAAGGTGCCATGCTTGAACAATATCTGGCGCAACGTGGCTATCTGTGTGTCTGTGTTGATGGACGTGGAACAGGTGCAAGAGGTGCAGAATTTGAAAAGTGTACATATCTGCAGATGGGTGAACTCGAATCACATGACCAGGTGGAAGCGGCTTTGTGGCTGGCAAAACAGGAATACGTTGATGGGCAGCGAATGGCCATTTGGGGATGGAGCTTTGGAGGCTTCAACACGTTGATGTCTATGTCTGAAGGACGTGGCGTGTTCCGTGCAGGTATTGCTATTGCCCCGCCAACATCTTGGAAGTATTACGACACCATTTATACCGAACGATTCATGCGTACACCGAAAGAGAATCCCAATGGTTACGATATCAACCCCATCAAGCGTGCTGCGCAGTTGCAAGGCAGTCTGTTGCTCTGCCATGGAATGGCTGACGACAATGTCCACTTCAGAAATACAGCAGAATACACAGAAGCTCTGGTGCAGGCTGATAAAGATTTCAGTCAATTGGTTTATACCAATCGCAACCATAGTATCGCAGGAGGAAACACACGCAATCATCTCTTCCGCCAGTGTGTGAAATTCTTCGATAAGGAACTCAAATAAACTTCTTATATATCGGCAATGATGAAACTAAACAAAACATTTATGACAATTGGACTGGCTTCGGGCATCATACTGATGTCAGAAGCTTCTGCAATGACCACCATGTCAGGAGCGGAAAGAGTCAACCCCTTGCTCATTGAAAGCAAACTGCCTTTTGGCGCTCCCGATTTCAATGTGATCAACGAGGCAGACTATTTGCCTGCTATTGAAGCAGCTGTGAAAATTCAACGCGACAATATCAAGAAGATTGTCAATAGTAAGGAAACACCGACCTTTGCAAACACAATCCTGCCCTATGAAGAGAGTGGGGTGTTGCTTGACCGTATCAGTAATGTATTCTTCGGACTGACCAGCGCACACAAAACAAAGGTTATTGCCAATACAGAAGAGAAGGTGACGCCGATTCTTGCTGATTTGGAAAATGAGATTACATTCAATCCAGAACTCTTCAAACGCATAAAATATGTCTATGAGCATGAGAAAAATCAGCTCAAGGGCGAAGATGCAAGACTGTTGGAAGTCATTTATAAAGGCTTCGTCAGGGCTGGCGCACTGCTCTCTGCCAGCGACATGGAGCGGATGAAGCAAATCAATATGCGACTCTCAAAACTCAGTCAGCAATGGGGAAAACTCTTGTCTGATGCTACCAATCATGCTGTCGTATGGATCAATACCAAAGACGAATTGGCTGGACTCTCAGAGGCTGATATTGCACAGTGTGAGAAAGATGCCCAGAGTAGGGGAGGCAAGGCTCCTTATTGTATTGTGATCATCAATACCACACAGCAGCCCATCTTGGCAAACCTCGCCAATCGCGATGTGCGACGTCGGGTATATGAGGCTTCTATACACCGGGCAGATGGTACTAATCCTCAGTTCAATACTTTCTCTATTGTTGTTGAAACCGCAAAACTACGTGCTGAAAAGGCGAAGTTGATGGGCTACGACAATTATGCTGACTATTCTCTGGAAAAAGCCATGGCAAAAAATTCGGGCAATGTATATAATTTCCTCCATCAGCTGATTGCTGATTATTCACCAAAGGCAGACCAGGAAACGAAGGCGATAGAAGACTATGCTAAAAAGACTATGGGCAGCGACTTTAAGTTGCAACCCTATGACAGGTTCTATTTTTCATCGAAAATGAAAAAAGAACAACTCAACATTTCCGATGATGAGATCAAGCCTTATTTTAATATCGACAGCGTACAGGTCAATGGCATTTTCTATGCAGCCCATCGTGCCTATGGATTGACTTTCAAGCAGCGCAAAGATATTCCGACCTACCATCCCGACATGAAGGTCTTTGAGGTAATCGACAAAGATGGAAAACCCATTGCACTCTTCTATAGCGACTATTTCCGTCGCCCCACAAAGCGTGGCGGTGCGTGGATGAGTGCCTTTGCCAAACAATGCGGACTGCGTCATCAATTGCCTGTCATTTATAATGTGTGCAACTTTGCCAAAGCACCGGACGGTCAGCCTACCCTCATCACTTGGGATGAGGTCTGCACACTCTTCCATGAGTTTGGACATGCTCTCCATGGCATACTCTCTGATTGCAAATACAACACATTATCCGGAACTGCCGTACCTCGCGATTTTGTAGAAATGCCTTCACAGTTTAATGAGTCATTTGCCACAGTACCCGAAGTGTTCGACCATTTCGCGCGCCATACACAGACAGGAGAACCCATGCCAGAGGCACTTAAAGAGCGTATGTTGAAATCCATCAGTTTCCATGCAACCTATGCCTTGGGAGAGAATCTCGCTGCCACTTGTCTTGATATGGCTTGGCACCACATCGGCCAGCAAGAGATTCCTACTGCCGATAAAGCCCAGGAGTTTGAAAGACAGGCGTTGCAGCAAGTGGGATTGCTCAACAACCAAATACCGCCTCGTTACATCACCTCGTATTTCAACCACGTATGGGGTGGAGGATATGCAGCAGGTTATTACAGTTATCTGTGGACAGAGGTGCTGGCAGTAAATGTAGCTGACTATTTTGCCAAGCATGGTGCTTTGAATCCTGCCGTAGGTCAGGCTTTCCGTGACAAGATTCTCAGCAGAGGCAATACCAAAGACCAGATGTTGATGTTTACAGACTTTACCGGTATGCAACAGCCAGATGCTTCTGGCTTGCTGAAGGCAAGAGGACTTTGATAGATTTTGCTATGAAACAATTATTATTGGTATGTGTAGGAAGCTTTTTGGGCGGTGGACTTCGATATCTTGTATCGAAGTTCACAAGCCAATGGCTTGCCTTCACTTTCCCAATGGGAACTTTCATCGTCAATGTATTGGGATGTTTCCTTATCGGCATTCTTTCAGGATGTGCAATAGGGGGACATCTCTCGCCAAATGCTAAGCTATTGTTGGTTACTGGCTTTTGTGGCGGTTTTACCACATTCAGTACCTTTATGAACGAAAACTTGCTTTTAGCACGAGATGGCCAACAATCCTTAACGCTACTTTATATGGTATTAAGTCTTTTCTGTGGACTTATAGCGGTCATCGTAGGTTATTGGCTGGCAAGTAAATTATAGACTATTCATTAAGCCAGATGAGCAGAGTTCAGTTCACTTAAACTCTGCCATGGCGAGAAAAGGTGCCATGAAATGGAACGTTTTCGTTAAGCCAGATGAGCAGAATAAAGCTCGCTTTAATTCTGCCATGGCGAGAAAAAGTGCCGTGAAACGGAACGTTTTCGTTAAGCCAGATGAGCAGAGTTCAGTTCACTTAAACTCTGCCATGGCGAGAAAAGGTGCCGTGAAACGGAACGATCTATACCTAAAACCGAGGGTTGAGTCGATTAAAGAAGACAATGTGGAGTCAAATTGCTCCATGACCCGAAAATTATCCTCCAAAAGGAGTGAGTTTCCAAATTTAATTTGTAACTTTGCTAAGTCTATCGTCGGATTCTCTTGTTTATTTTTGCAACACTAAAATAAGTGAATTCTTCGACATGGCAAAATTCTGGGCCGCTCGGCTCTGCCGTTTGACTTGTTCAAGAATTTTTGGTTGCCCAGGAGCTTAAAAAGTTTAATTAATAATAGTGTTGCGAAATTATGGACAATGGGACATGCTACTAAACTACAATGGGGAATCGCTGGAGTGCTGGGCACCTTGCTTCTAGGCTCAATGCAAACTGCAGCGAAAACAATTGCGGATTCCTCCCTGAAACCACGGATTGTCGTTCTGACGGATATTGCACCGACAGACATTGAACCCGATGACATGGAATCAATGGTCCGCCTGCTGGTCCATGCTGACCTTTATGAAATAGAGGGACTGATTGCGACAGGAGGATGGAACAACTGCGGGAGAAGTTATCCGGACGAATGGATGGAAAACATGCAGAAAGTAATTAATGCCTACGAGAAGGATCTACCGAATCTAATGAAACGATCCGGACAAAAGGGTTTTCTGCCAGTAGAAAAGGAAGCTGGCAAACAAACGTTGGGCTATTGGCCAAGTGTTGCCTATTTGCGTAGCAGGACTGCATTTGGCAGCAGAGATTTAGGCGTAGCCAAACTTGGAGAGAAGAATCGCTCACAAGGCAGCAAAATGATTATCGACTTAGTTGACGAAAAGGACGACCGTCCCTTATGGGTCTTGGTTTGGGGCGGTGCAAATACACTGGCTCAAGCGATATGGACTGTCAAGCAGGAACGAAGCGAAACGGAAGTTAGAAAGTTTGTGAATAAGTTGTGTGTTTATACAATTACAGACCAAGATGTATGCGGAGGCCCCCCTGTGGATTATGCCTTCAGTTCTCATCAATGGATCCGCAAGACTTGTGGCAAGGATATCCGCTTTTTCTGGGACGACAGCGCCTGGATTGTGCAGAACGCCATAGGAAGCCAGAATTGGAACGAATACGCAACTCATATACAAAATCACGGGAATCTAGGGAAAATATATCCGAAAAACAAATACGGAGTGGAAGGCGACACTCCTTCTTTCCTACATGTAACCCCAAATGGATTAAACGATCCGACCGTATGTAGCCAGGCAGGTTGGGGTGGCTATTTCCGATGGGGACTGTCACCAGACAGTCTGACAACATGCTACACAAATGCAGATCCGGCAGTCAAATGCATATCGGAGAAATATGAAAAATACTTCTATCCCGCAATATTCGCCAACTTCGTAGCACGTATGGATTGGGCTGCATACGGCAAAGGAAACCGTAACCCGATAGTCATCGTAAACGGTAAAAAGGGATTGAGTCCGATTATAATTGAACCAAAAACAGAAGAGGAACTCCAATTAAACGCTTCAGAATCTGCGGACCCGGATAAAGATAAACTGACTTTTCATTGGTGGATAATGCCGGAAGCGGGTACTTACACCTCAACGGTAAGTATCAGAGAGGCAGACAAAGCTAAAGCCTTTCTACGTATCCCCCAAGATGCGGCAGGAAAAGAACTGCATATAATCTGTGAAGTGACAGACAATGGAACTCCTGCACTGACGAGTTACAGAAGGGTCATCATCCGCCCAAAACGATGACACGCCAGTAAACGAACATATTACTATTTTAAACCAATTATACAATGAAAAAGAAAAACATCCAGACCTCCGTTTTATCAATGGTCATTGCTGCATGTTTGATATCTCACCAGCAAAATGCGCAGGCCGGAGAAAATCCGTCCTTGCAAAATGATTCCGTGCCTTATGTAACCATGCCGGACGTTTCCCCTAAACTCACCACAGGAGATGGAAATCCCTTGCTGGATTTTATGTTTACAGCGGATCCAACTGCAGTAGAATATAATGGCAGAATTTATGTGTACGCAACAAACGATCAGCAACAATATGATTCAATAGGCGGTTACGGAAAAAACTCCTACGAATACATCAAATCTCTGGTGATGATGTCTTCCGATGACATGACAAACTGGACCTATCATGGAATTATTAAAACAGACAGCATCGCCCCATGGATAAAAACATCATGGGCACCGTCGATCGCAAAACGTGAGGAAGCGGACGGCAAGACTCACTTCTACCTCTATTTCTCCAATAGCGGTGATGGAACCGCAGTGCTGACATCCACATCCCCCATAGGACCATGGTCAAGCCCGCTGAATCATAGTTTGGTAGATACAAACACTCCCGGCATAGCAGGAGAATGCAAAGCCGCTTTCGATCCGGGTGTAGTCATCGATGACAAAGGAAGAGGTTGGCTGACAGTAGGCGGAGGATGTGCTCGCATTATGCGTTTGGGAAAAGACATGATTAGTGTGGATGGCCCGATAAAGCCCATCAGGGCTCCCCATCATTTCGAAGCTAACGAATTAAACTACATCAACGGCACATACGTTTATACTTATAACATAGATTGGCAAGATTTTAGCGACTGGCCTCTCCAGACAGAGAAACCAACCACCTGTTGCATGAGTTACATGACTAGCAAAACTCCGCTGGTAACCAAAAGTTGGAAATACCAGCACAACTATATGAAAAACCCTGGAGATTATGGATATGACTACAGCAACAATCATACACATCTAAACAAATTCCGCGGGAAATGGTATGTATTCTATCATACAATGAGTTTGCAACATAGTTTCAATACAACAGCTGGTTATCGTAATGTTTGTGTCGATGAAATACAAGTTGACGAGAATACTGTGAATATCCACATGGGTAATCAGACTCTGAAAGGCGCAAAACAGATACAGCCTATGAATCCGTTCATCACCCAGCAGGCTGAAACCACAGCAGCCACACAAGGTGTCAAGTTCACAAATGGAAAAAGCATCGGGGACATGTATGCCGTTACCGTTCCCAACAAGACTGGCATCATTGCTGTCAGAGGTGTGGCATTCAACAAAGTACCTTCCAGTCTGGAAATTAAGGCATCCGGAAACGGAATCATAGAAGTCCGCCGGGATAGGCCGGACGGAGAAGTCATAGCTTCAATCAAAGTCGGTACCCCGCAAATGAAACTCATAGAATCCCAACTTCAAAAGAATATGACAGGCACAATGGACCTCTGTTTTGTCCTAAAAGGAAACAATATCACATTCGACGAATGGAAGTTCAAATGATACCTTCCAGCAGATGACAAGGAGGGTGCATTGCCCATTATGATGCACCCTCCTTTTTGTTGCCAGGTATTTGTGGGAAATACTAAATTATAGTCTTGTGGAAATTAATGGTAATGTCGCTCTCTGTTGGAGAGAACGCCAATCGCCTGTCACGATAACGCCAATCGCCTGTCACGATAACGCCAATCGCCAGTCGTGAGAACGCCATGCGCTAAAACACAGCATTTAGTACCAATTTCACATCTCATGTCATGTCGTGTTCTGAGCAGTTACTCGGATTTTCTATGATCCACGGAATACACGGCACCTTGATAAACTATTGTTTCTCATCTAAATGGTGTGGTTTTTGATGGGATTTTGTCTCTATAACATTAAAAAAATCTAAATTATTAGTTAAATAAAATTAAAATCCAGGCTAAAGGGTTGACAACGGGGGGTGTGATATTGTATCTTTGCACGCGAACCCAAGGTTGATTTCCAAAACAAGGATGAGGCCTTTGCAATAAACCACAAGTCTTATCAATTAAAAATTCTCAATTATGTTTACAAATGCAATTCGAAACACCTCAAACTGGTTACAACAGAAGGACCATGGTTCTTCGGTTAACACCCGACCAGTTCTCGATAGCTTCTCGTTCGGTTCTCGATCACTTCTCGTTAGGTCCTCGTTCGTCTCTCGTTCGTCTCTCGTTGCTTATTCGTTAGTCTATCGAAGACCGAACGAGGACCGAACGAGGAACAGGCGAAAAACGAACGAAAGAGCAACGAATGTCGGTCGAGAAAATAGCGAGAAACTATCGAAAATACGACGAGAAACAGCCCGACTTGATGGGAATGGCAGCTTTCTGGCTTCTAACGTTAAGCCAAATGAGCAGAACTGAATTACTTTTGTACTTACAGGACTTAGGCTAAATAATCCGCACCCCCAGGGTATTACTCTATGCTATGAAAATTTTGCCCCATTCGGGGCGTTAGTAACCTATCAAGCAATGGCGGGGGTTAGAATGTCATGGAAACAGGTCAATGATATCCATTTCAAGCGTTACAATATAACAGTTTCCTAAACCGCATCAGGCTGTCACTCCAAAAGGAGTTCTTGGACAAGCCCAGCATCCTCGGAGTTCCTCGGCTGATCGTCTTCGGGGAGCAAGCTCTGGCAGATTTTTTACATTGATTTGACACACTCATCATACACCGCTAGCCCTTTCACGGTCAGAAGATATTTCTGGCGAGGATGACGGGGCGAGTTCGGAAATTTCATTTTTACCAAGCCTTCAGTAATGGCTGGTGTAAGAGAATATTCAAGGAAATTGGGACGATTCTTCAAATCGACCGCCTCCATCATTTCCTTTACGCTCTTTTCATATGTGCCAATCGCAACAACTAACCGTTTTATATTTTCAGATAACGTAGATGCCGTTTCGTCAAAACTTGTATGGGTGCTTGTACGGGTACTTGTATGGGTGTCGCCAACATCTGCATATCCAATCAGCATATAACGGTTCTTCAGTTCATGATGTTCGCCCAACATCAAATTACGGAAGAACCTGATGAGGAATGACTTGTTGGGCTCTATACCCTTTGACGGATTGCGATAGTTCGCACGAACAAGGGCATTGCGGAAATACCAAGAGTTGTCGGCAAACAAATCGTTGTCCACCTTGAAACCGATAGAGCGCAGATATTTGATGACAAACACAGCCGTTGTTCGTGTGTTGCCCTCACGAAACGGATGGTTCTGCCATAGCAAGGTGACGAAATCTACAATGTGACTGATAATTTCATCCGTTGACAGTCCTTTATAACTAAAGTCCTTTTCTTGCTGAATATCATATCGCAACGCCATCATAATGTCGGCAGCACGGCCATACACAACGCTATCGCCCTGCAATATCCATTCCTTTTTGCTGATGTCATAAGGCCGCACCTCACCTGCATGTTTGAATACACCCTCAAACAAGTGCCTATGGATATTCAAAAACTCTAATGCTGTGAACGAAAAAGACTGCTCACTCAGTAACTTGGCTATATTGGCAGCCACACGGTCGGCCTCTTCCTTTTCGGCATCGTCCTCATCATGCGTAGTTTTGTTGACATAATACGACTTCAACTGTTCACGAACATCGTCGATAGTAATATCGCCCTCAATATGCCTAACAGCCGTCTCTTTCAGATAGTCAGACACCTTCAGACCATCAACATCTTGCAGACCTATAGCCGTGCGCCATGCCGAAGCCCTTTCGCGCTTATGTGGCTCTGCCACACGCTCGTAGGCTTCGAAATCAAGGTATAGTTGTTTGTTTTTATCAGTCATTATTGCCAACCTTTATGTTTCCAATCTTACACACAAAAGGAATGTACCTGTCACTGCCTTTCCTCTGTGCTTTCAGTATATCACACTCTCCTAATTCTGCAGGTTCATCAGGATTGTACTCTATGAGCAAATACTGTTTGCCGATTCCGTTTTCTTTCGTGCCATATCCTTTCATGTGTTTCTTGGTCTACAAAGGTAAAAGTAATCTTGGATAATCAAGAAAGATTACGGAAATAATTATCCATGTTATTGCGTTTTACATCTATTTTTAAACAAAATAGCACCAATTCAAGGCTCTACAATCAAAATCCAACTACTTTCTGCTCGATTTTCAAAAATCAGTAGAACAGAGATTGTACCAAAAACAGGAAAGAAGTGGTATTTTTGAACGCATGAGAGGTCAATATGGTAATGAGCGCAACTTGTTGACTGGTTATGACAAGAAGATATTTGAGGAAGAATATCCTAAAGACCGTGTGATTATGGAATGCTCAGATATTGCAACCAGAGTTGGAAGCTCACATACAACGAGCTGTAGGTAGAGCAAAGAAACACTTGATGCAAAATCAGAAAAGATCATGGGCACGTAGTGTGGCTTGTTGGAACGATATGAAGGATAGCTTAGAGGATGCCATAAAAATTGGTGGCAACCTTCTTGCGTCGGAAGGAAATATTGTGGAGCCTTGTGATGATGAAGAACAGGAGATTATCAATCGTGCTAATAAAATAGAAGCGCATTTATGGTTTGATGTCTATCGATGGGCAATAGAAAATGATAGGTTTAGTGCGCGCGAACGCAAGCTTGTTTCTAATATATACATTTCTGTGCATCGAGGAAAGAAGTTTAGAAAAGTAAATCAAGCAGAAGGTGCATTGGGCTTAATGGAAAAGACTCGGCTTTGACAAATGGCTTGATATAATGAATAAAGAAAAGGCAGAACTGGAAAATAAAGAACAATCAAAAAATTAAGCACAATCGAAATATTGAAAAGCGACATAAGTCATAAGAACAAGTTCATAGAAAATGGGATGATTCCAAGTCACCCCATTTTCTTTATAATATTCTAATAAACTCAGATTTATTTCCTTTTACATGCAAGCTGGAAATGCTGCGATATTTACAATAGAAGAGCCTGCTGTATCTAATTGCCAGCATCAAACATACCGACTCCGATTGAAATAGCTTCGTTTTCATCATCTGCATTCACAGTTATGGTAACGAAGTCTGCGTCTGTTGTTATTTCTGCTTGGTAGAGGTTCATAACTTTATCTCCTTTATATAATCTGCAACAGCTTTTTGCCATGCAATAGTGAATGATTCACTGTTCTGATAGGCATAGAATGTGATAGACTCTCTACCTGTCAGGTTTTTTGACTCTATCTCATACACTTTTGTTTCTCCATTATAAGAGCATTCTACTCTTAAAATATCAAAGGTTGAACTATTGTTAAACTTACATCTGAAATTGTTGGTTTCTCTGTTAAAGTTGACGTTTCTACGGATAATTTTTACCATTTTTCCTCCATTTATAGGATAACAAGATTGTGTAGGTATTGTTTTTTTTATTGTTGTTTTCATAGAAGAAGTGAAGTGTTCTGCAGATCCAATAACAGGTCTGCATCTCAACTTACTTAACAAAGCTCTGAACTCTTTATTCACCATGTTGGTGTTTTTGTCAAGGTTTAGAGGTGGATTTAGCTCTGCGATAAGTTTTTCTTCCAACGGTTCCGGGTCAGCATTTTCAACAAAGGCAAGTAACAGGTTGCTCATCATCCATTCAGTCAACTTTTCTTCGTCAGCCGGTTTGAATTTTTTATGTTTAAAATCACCCTCTTTTCGTGGTATTAAATCATATCCGATAAGGCTACCTATCGATTTTCTTAGGGTTGAACGACTTGCGTTATTGCCTACAAAGTGAGTGCGGTAGACCCTCTGTCTGAGATTCTCACTTGCAATACCGGTATAGATTGCTTGATAAGTATTACCATCTAAAGTGACTTCGGGTATTTTTGGCTCAATGTCTACTTTAGGTAATTGACTTCCTTTGCGTAAAAGGAAAACGTAATTACCTGCTACATTTGGAAGCGTATTGCTGTCCATTGTCATAGGATCGAAAAGTTTGAAATTTGCCATATTCTTAATGTTTTTTGCAAAAGTAGTTATTTGTTAAGAATGCACCAAAATTTTTAGGATATTTCTAATAAAATAGGTAGCCTAACCCATTGCCTTTCAAAGAGTGACATATAAGCGTACCCCAATAAGTGACATGTGAATGTACCCCATGAGTGACATATAAACGTACCCCCATAAGTGACATATTGTTGCCCTCTAATAGGTGACATATAATTGCTCCCATAAGTGATATTTAGGCTATAAGAAAGAGAACAAATACTGTGGTTGAATTGTCTTTCTGAAGAACGATAGTTTTTTTGATTATATGTTTTTATTTCGTAATTTTGCAATCACGTACAATCCACATGGATAAATTAATAAGATAATTGGCATAAGAATAGAAATGAAGCAACTGAAAGAGAATGAAGGGATAGCGCGCAGCCTGTTGATCACAATGGCTGTTATTGCGGGACTGACTGTGGCTAATTGCTACTACAACCAGCCTCTGCTGGAGATGATACGTCACGATATTGGGGTGAGCCAACATGAGGCAAACCTCATAACCGTTGTCACGCAGATAGGCTATGCGCTTGGCTTGTGTTTCCTGATTCCTATGGGCGACCTCTACTCGCGCCGACGCATCATTGTTGTGAATATGACGGTGGCTGCCGTGATGGCGGTCGTCATTGCTGTTGCCCATCGGGTATGGATGATATGGGGGGCGTCTCTGCTATTGGGCGCCTGCTCTGTCATTCCGCAGTTTTTCATACCTATAGCAGGACAATATTCTAAGAAGGAGAACAAAAGTAGGAATATGGGGGTCGTTCTGTCGGGACTGCTGACGGGTATTCTCGCTTCGAGGGTGGTTAGCGGTTACGTCGGTGAATGGCTTGGCTGGCGCGAGATGTTTGTCATCGCAGCTCTGGTGATGGTGCTGTGTATGGTGCTTACGCTCAAGATTATGCCGCAGATAAAAAGCAACTATGTGGGCTCATACAGGGGATTGATGGTTAGCGTGTTTGATATGGTTAAGAGCAACGGGCGCATACGGCTTTATGCCATACGTGCCGCTTTCAGTTTCGGCAGTATGATGGCTATTTGGTCGTGTCTTGCCTTCCGGTTGGCTGAAGCGCCGTTCTTCTCTGGTAGCGAGATGGTTGGAACATTGGGATTGTGTGGTATCGCTGGTGCCATAGCGGCAAGCGGTGTGGGCAAGCTCGTGAACCAATGGGGCATAAGAAAGATGAGTGTTTATGGGGCTTGCCTGCAACTGGTGGCGTGGGCTACGGCCTATCTGTTTGGTGATACTTTTATGGGACTTGTGGTGGCTATCATCTTGGTGGATATTGGTTTGCAATGTCTGCAGCTAAGCAATCAAATTGGTTGCATTCAGGAGGTGCCTCATGCTTCAAACAGGGCCAATACCATCTTCATGACTACCTATTTTATCGGTGGTTCTCTTGGCACCTATTGTGCCGGATTGGCTTGGATGCGTGAGGGATGGATGGGTGTGTGTGCGGTTGGAGTCGTCTTGGCTGTAATTTCGCTCTGCATAACATGTTTTAATGGAAGGAGAATTTAAATCCTGGAGGAAATCTTTAATAAAAATATGGCCTGTGGCCAGAAATCAATCATCAGAATTTAGACGGATTTTTTAGTTGCCTACGGCAAGAAATCTTTGGAGGAAATCTTTTTTAAGATGTTGCTTCGCAAGAAATAATCTGTAATTCAGGGAGGCAGCAAACAAAATCTTTAACAAAAATCTCAACTAATAATGCGCAACAGTACGTTGCTCTATAGGAGCGTTTTATTATGGATCGCCTTACAGGCTCGAAATCTTAACGAAAATCTAAAAAAAATCTTTAACGAAAATCATAAATTATAGATCATAGATCAGAACTAATCTTTTGTTGGTTCAATATGCAGCATAATGTGGGTGTCGGCACCAAACTCAGCTCGGATGGCCCGTTCGATGGAGGAGGCATGCTGATGGGCATCGGAGAGCTTGAGGTCGCTTGGTAAACGAAGATGCATTTCGATGGCGATATTATTGCCTATACGACGCGTGTAGAGTTGGTGGATGTCGCTTGCCAACGGATCACGATAGACGATGTCGCAAATCTTTTGTTCTACGGATTCAGGAAGACTTTCTTCTAAGAGTTCTCCTGATGCCTGACGCAAAATGCGAAAGGCGGCATAGAAGATCATGAAGCTCACTACAACAGCGGCAATGGGGTCGAGGACTGCCCATTGCTGACCAAGCATGATGGCTCCTCCAATACCTATGGCTGTGCCGATTGACGAAAGGGCATCGCTACGATGGTGCCAGGCATTGGCTTCAAGGGCTTGTGACTTGACAGCACGTGCAGTTTGGCGCGTCAGGCGGAATACGATTTCTTTGGCAACAATACTGACGATGGCAGCAAAGAATGCTAACACTCCTGGGACTTCTAACTGTTTGCCGTGGATGGCGTCAATGATCTTCATGATGCCGTTCCATGCCAGCATGATGGCTACAAGCATCAACGCCATTCCTACTATCGACGAGGCAATGGTTTCGTACTTTCCATGTCCATAGTCGTGGTCTTTGTCGGCAGGTTTGCTACTTAGCCTGACCATGACTATCACTACGATATCGGTAAGGAAATCGCTTAGCGAGTGTACGGCATCGGCTATCATGGCTGCGGAATGGCAGAAAATGCCTGCTGCAAATTTTGCCAATAGCAATACCATATTGACCACGCTGCCCATGAGGGTTACTTGATAGATTCGGCGTTCGCGAGAATCTTTTTTTGTTTTGCTTGCCATTTTTCTTTTATCGTTTGGTTGACCGTCAATCACGGGCTGCAAAAATACTATTTTTTTCTTAGACAGCCAAGCCTTCTGCCTATTACTTTTTGATGTATTTTACAATGGTTAGGGTATGGCCTGAATCAGTCATGAAGGTTTAATGGAAATTTGATGCAGAATGTTTTGTGTTTCACAAAAAAATCATGTACTTTTGCAGCTCTTTTGTACAAAGCATATGAATAGTCAGTTACGCGGTGTGGTTAATGGTATCATTTCTGGTGTATCGTTTGGAATGATACCTTTGTTTTCAATTCCTGTTATTGCTGCAGGAATGGATAATGTTAGCATCCTGGTATATCGTTTTCTGTTTGGTTCGGCAGCCATGCTTGCCATTCTCCTGTTGCGTAAGACGAATATGCGTGTGAGTCTGTCAGAACTGCTGCGTATCGTGTTGCTTGCCATCTTCTATATTACCACAGCCCTCGCAACACTTGAATGTTACAAGTATCTGTCGTCGGGTATTGCAACGGCTTTGGTTTATACCGACCCCATCTGGTGTGCACTCATCGGACTGGCATTTCTCGGTGATAAGTTCTCCATCAAACTCACCTCTAGTATTTTGTTAGCCTCTCTGGGTGTGATGATGATGACTGGTGTGTTTTCTGGAGATGGCACCTTCTCGATGATTGGTCTCCTATTGGGATTGGCGTCTGGACTGGCGTATGGTATCTATCTCATCCTTGTGCCTCGATTGAAAGTGAAGCACATCGCGAGTCTAAAACTCACCTTTTATGTGTTTTTCACGGGTATGTGGCTACTGATTGCCTATAGTCTGATGACCAACGGTGGGGTGGAAGAAGTTCCTGACAGCAGTTGCTGGCTTGACCTGGCGCTCTTAGGTTTGATTCCTACGGCAATAAGTAATATCTGCGTGACTGTTTCGCTGAAACTCATCGACAGTACGATCGTGGCTATTCTTGGTGCTTTTGAACCGCTGACTGCCATGGTGGTTGGTGTTGTGATACTGGGTGAGCCCTTGGGATTTATTGGTGTTGTCGGTGGGATGCTGATTCTCGTTGCCGTTGCTATTCTGACTATCAACCCACAGAAACTCAAGTTCATACGAAAGTAATGTGTTACACGGATTTTTAATATCTCACACGGATTACGGATTTTTTTCTTAACAAAAACCTCGGAAGTACCAACATGAAAATCTGTGAGACATTAGATCTCTTGCGAGATCTGTTGCAGATAGGCGGTGAAGGAGGGGAGAGTGGTGCGCTGCCAGATGTCGCCTAAGAATGCGGCACCACCGAAATGGTGGGACTTGAGGTATGGGAGATGGCGGGCGGTGACTCCACCTAAGGCTACTACCTGCTGGTCGATGATGCCAGAATGGGCGGCTTGCCGCAGGACGGACTCCTGGAATGCGGCGTGGTAACCGGTCTTGGAAATGCTGTTGAAGATGGGACTGAGAAATACGTAGTCGCACTGGGTCTTGCGCTCTGCTACCTCTGCAAGACTGTGGCACGAAGCGGAAAGGCTGCCGTGGAAGGCGGCGGGGGGCTGGGGATTGCGACGGTTGAGGTGAATGCCGTGGAGGGGAAACTCTTCGACAAGGTGGAAATGGTCGTGGAGCACGATGCGACCAAGCCACTGAGTAGGAACGGTGGCAAGAAACTGTCTGACGGCGTCTGCCGAGGCGGTGGGCTTGCGCACATGGAGCAGGTCGATACCGCTGCGGAAGAGGGTGTCGATGGTAGAAACCTCTCCCGGCAGAAAGTCGGGAGAGGTGATGACAATCCATTTCATAGGTTGCAGGATGAAGATGGATGGTTATTTCTTGAGTTTCTCGATGATCTGGTCGGCAACGCGCTTTCCTGACATCAGCATGCCACCGAAAATGGGCCCCATGCGAGGAGTGCCTGCCACTGCAGACGATGCCATGCCGCAGACGTAGAGGCCGGGGTAGATCTCACGGGTGCCTTCTACGACCATGCGCTCGCCTTCTATTACGTCGAGGGAACGCTCGCCGATAACACCGCCGGTGGCTGTGTCGAGGCTGATGCCGTTTTTGCGGGCAACGACCTTACACATCTCGCTGTCGTGACCTGTGCCGTCGATAACGCATTTCGCCATGATATTGAGCGGGTCAACATGGAGGCCTTCACGGAGTACTGGAGTCCAGTTGACCACAACACCACTGACAACATTGTTTTTGAAGATGACGTCTTCTACCGAATAGCAGTTGAAGATGGTGGCACCGGCATGAACGGCGTGGTAGAGCAGGGCAGATGTGCTCTCTACGGAGTCGATGGTGTAGAGTCCGTCTTCAAAGGCCTGATAGTTGATGTCGAAGTCCTTGACGATGTGCATGGCTTCTTCCTGAATGACAATCTGGTTGAACATCATTGCGCCTCCCCACATGCCGCCACCAGGAGACAACTTGCGGTCGAACTGGGCTACACGGAGACCTGCCTTGGCGAGGTAATAGGCGGCGACGATGCCTGAGGGGCCTCCGCCCACAATGGCTACGTCGAGATTCAGATTACGTTGGAGTTTGTCGAAATAGGTACTGATGATACCTTTTGATACTTGTGTTTCAATCATTGTTTGTTGTTGTTTATTGGGTTATAGATTTGTTACTTTTCTTCTTCGCAGCTCTTTAGGGAATGGCTGATGCGTGCTGCGCAGAAATTAGGGCCACACATGGTGCAGTAGTTGGCATCGACGGAATTGCTTGCCTTGTAGTATTCCAGGGCGCGTTCGGGATCTAACGAGAGGTTGAACTGGTCTTTCCAACGGAAGTCGTAGCGTGCCTTGCTCAGCGCATTGTCGCGGACGGTGGCACCGGGATGACCCTTGGCAAGGTCGGCAGCATGGGCGGCAATCTTATAGGTTACAACACCAGTGCGCACATCGTCTTTGTCGGGGAGGGCAAGGTGCTCCTTAGGGGTGACGTAGCAGAGCATGGCGGTGCCGTACCATCCGATCATCGAGGCGCCGATGGCAGAGGTGATGTGGTCGTAGGCGGGGGCAATATCGGTGACGAGCGGACCGAGGGTGTAGAAGGGTGCTCCGTGGCATTTCTCGATTTGGCGCTCCATATTCTCCTTGATCTTATGCATGGGAACATGACCGGGACCTTCGATGAATGCCTGTACGTGTTTGGCCCAAGCACGCTCTACGAGTTCACCCATGGTGTCGAGTTCGGCAAACTGCGCCGCGTCGTTGGCATCGTAGGTAGAACCGGGACGGAGGCCGTCACCAAGGGAGATGGCTACATCGTACTGGGCACAGATGTCGCAGATGTCATCGAAGTGCTCGTAGAGGAAACTCTCTTTCTGGTGTACCTTACACCATTTGGAGATGATACTGCCTCCGCGACTGACAATACCCGTCAGACGGGTGTCGGCAAGATGGATGTTCTTCAGACGGATGCCGCAATGGATGGTGAAATAGTCCACACCCTGTTCGCACTGCTCGATGAGCGTATCGCGGAAAATCTCCCACGTCAGGTCTTCTGCCTTGCCGTTGACCTTCTCAAAAGCCTGATACATCGGTACGGTACCTACGGGAACAGGGCAGTTGCGCAGAATCCATTCGCGCGTTTCGTGGATGTCTTTTCCCGTGGAAAGGTCCATCAGCGTGTCGCCGCCCCATTTGCAACTCCATACGGCCTTTTCCACCTCTTCCTCGATGCCCGATGTGGTGGCGGAATTACCGATATTGGTATTGATCTTCACCAGGAAATTTGTACCGATAATCATCGGCTCGCTTTCGGGATGCTTGCGGTTGGCTGGGATTACGGCACGTCCCTCAGCAATCTCCTTGCAGACAAATTCCGGGGTGATGTGGGTGGTAATGCCCAATTCCTCGCAGTTCATGTTCTCGCGTATTGCCACATACTCCATCTCTTGCGTGATGATGCCCTGTTTGGCGAAGTACATCTGTGTCTCTCCCGCCTTGCGACCGTCAATCCACGGTTGACGCAATTTAGGGAGTCCCTGTTTCAGGTCGATAGCCATATCGGGGTCGCTGTACGGTCCGCTGGTGTCATAGACATAGACGGGGGCATTGGCTTCTTCATGGCGCACATCGCCCTTGAAAGTGACGGTGGGGGTGAGGTTTACCTTTCTCATACCCACGCGCAGTTCCGGATAGCGTTTTCCTTGCAGATAGACTTTCTCGGAAGATGGATAATTGATCTTGATTTTTGTTTCCATTTCTTTTATATTGAGTTATTTGGCTATTTCTTTCTCTGTAAGACGGATGAAACGTTGCATCTCTTCCACAGGACTGTCGGCATTGAGGATGGCGCCGCTTACGGCAATACCGCTGACTCCAGTTGCCATGACGTCAGGGATGTCGGAGGACAAGATGCCGCCAATGGCTACGATAGGGATGGTGATGTGGTGGAGCTTCATCTGACTGACAATACGGCGGTAACCGTCTGCACCGAGGATGGGGGACAGTTTTTGTTTGGTGGTGGTGAAGCGGAACGGACCGCAGCCGATGTAGTCGGCTCCATCGCGGTAGAGTCGTTCGACATCGTCGAAGGTGTTGGCGGTGCCGCCGATGACATATCGGCTGCCCAGGAGTTTGCGTGCCTCACTCACGGGCATATCGTTCTTGCCGAGATGTACGCCGTCGGCACCTGCCTCCTGTACCCATTCTGCATGGTCGTCGAGGATGAATGTGGCATGACATGTCTTACAGAGTTGGCCGATGGCTGTGGCTGCCGCCATGAACGTATCTTTCGGCGCGTCTTTCATGCGGAGCTGGATCCAGCGACATCCGCCTGCCAAGGCGAGGCGTGCTCCTTCTACGTAGTCGTAACGGTCGTTGGTGTGTGTAATAAACTGTATCATTGTATGATTAGCTTTTCTGGGTTAAACAAATGGTTTACTGGGCCGTTGCCCCTTCCTATGCTGACATCCTTGCCGGCTTCTATGGCAGAGGACAGGTAGCACTTGGCCTGTTGTATCGCCTCGGGAAGGGATGAGCCACGGGCGATAAATGAGGCAATGGCGGAGGATAGGGTGCAACCCGTGCCGTGGGTGTTGCGTGTAGTAACGGTGGGATGGGAGAATGACAACGGAGGGGTGTCGGCTTGGTAGAGTACGTCGGTCTTGGCCTGTCCTTCCAGATGTCCGCCCTTGATGAGTACCGCCCTGCAACCGAGTTGCAGAATGTGGCGGGCGGCACGTTCTGTGTCGTCTATGCTGCGGATGGAGGTGTGGGAGAGGACTTCGGCTTCGGGGATGTTGGGAGTCAGCAGGGTGCATAGGGGGAGGAGGCGTTGGCAGAACGCCTCAACCGCATGGGGTTGCATGAGTAGCGCCCCGCTCGTAGAAACCATAACGGGGTCGATCACCAATGTGGCATGGGGATAAGGGGAGAGGGTGTCGGCAATGGCACGGATGATCTCTGCATTATTGACCATTCCCACCTTGATTACCTTTGGGGCGATGTCGTCCATGACCGCCTTGATCTGTCCGGCTACGATGTCTGGACGGATGGCTTGTACCGCCTGCACGCCAGTGGTGTTCTGAACGGTGACGGATGTGATGGCGGTAGCGGCATAAATGCCCAAGGCCGACATGGTCTTGAGGTCTGCCTGGATGCCGGCTCCACCGCAACTGTCGGATCCTGCTATGGTCAGTACGCTAATATACCTCATTTTGTTTTCATTTTTCTGAGGTACATCTGCTGACGTACTTTCAAAGACGATACGGAATAGAAACAGCTTCTGGATTTTTGCCTGAACCATCAAGGCGAGAAAAAAGAAGCAATCCCTTCGGCAGCATTACCTGCATCAGGTTCTATGGGTATAATCTCAGCAACACAATCGTGACGCACCCCTTATTTCTTCTTGTAAGTATGATACAAAGGTAGTGAAAAATTACAGATAATGATGATGATGGTCTGTTATTTAAGATTTATTCACATCGACAGCGACCCAATGGGTGTTGGATCGCTGTCGGACGGAAACCAGTTTCGGTTTATTTTTCGGTATAGAACTTGATGAGGCGGGTGAGGGCTTCTTGGCAGACGGGACAGAAGTCGGGGTGCTCGTTGGTGCGCATACGACAATCTTCCTGTCCGCGCCATACGCCATGGGTGAGATAGCCGCCACCCTCTACCAGCGAGGCGCGTCCTTCGTCGATGAGTTTCTGCCATTTGGCAGGATGCGTGGTGTGGGTGGTGAGGTTGGGTTCCCAGGGTTCGGTATCGGCAAAATACATGGGGTCGTCGTCACCGTAGGGATATTCGTCGCCAAGGCCGCCAAAGGAGTGACCGAATTCATGAACCACCACAGGAAGGAACTGTTGGCCACGCGTGTAACAGAGGTTGTAGGAATTGTAGATGCCTCCGCCGCCATAGTGGGCTGTATTCGCCAGGATAATGATATGTTCGTATGGTGTTCCTGCCAACAGGTCGTGAAGGCGCTTGAGGTGCAGGGTGGTCAGGTAGCGTGTGGAATAGAAGGTGTCGAAATGGCTTCCCAGGGCGGTGTCGAGCCAGATGTTCTTACCGGGTTGGCTGACGTCTGTATCGTGGGAAGGCGATTGGATGGCGATGATATTGAAACGATCCTGCAGTTGCTTGAATGGTTCGTGGCGAAACAGCGCCTCGGTGGCTGCACGGCAGTCGGCAAGATACTGATCCATCTGTCCGATGGTGTAGCCCTCGGCAACAAAAGCCACATGGATGCATCGGGCGGTGTCGGCAGCAGCATGAATCGTGGTGTAACGGCTCTGTTGGTGCTGGCGACGGATGAGGATGTCGGTGGGATTGACACGATGGGTCATCGACGCCATGGTGCGGGCATGATAGTCGCGCAGGGTGACGGTGATCTCTACAGCTTGGCGGGGGTAGGGAACGAGGAATACGTTTTCAAATGACCGACTGGTCTGCCGTGCTTCGGCAGTAGAGAGCCATTCCTGAAAGAGGGTGGAGAAGGAGTGGCGGTAGATGACGGTTCCTGTGGCTGCATCTTTCATGGTGATGTCGCCGTTGCCTTCTAAAGGCAGTTGGTCGAGATGATGACGCCGACCGTACCATCCGGCACTCTTGTGGAGTTGGTCGAGGTAGATATGCTGGCTCTTCTTGTCACCGGCAAAGATGTAGTCGAGGCGCAGGGTGCTGTCGTTGAAGAACTGTTGGAAATCTTGTGCCTGCAGACTGATGGCGGTCATGAGCAGGACAAGGAATGAGACGTAACGTTTCATAAGATGTCATTGATTAGTTGTTGGATATAAGGACGAGGCCAGTCGCGAAGGTGCAGCCGCTGTTGGTCGTACTGCATGAGGTCGAGATCGACAGACACCCGACTTCCCTGTCGGCCGCAACGCTGTTCTGCAGCCTTAAGCAACGCGTTGAGGGAGTCGGCAGACAAGTCGGTCGTGCCTTTGATCAAGCGGTTCATATACATGATGCCGCTGCCTTTGATGTCGGCAGTCCATAAGAGGCGACTGCATGTGGTGTCGGTCAGCATAGTCTGCAGCCATTGTGACGCCCACTGGATGTGGGCGGCCTGCCGATGGTTGGAACCGAGCGAGATGATTACTGTTGCCATAGGGTAGGGCACTATTTCTTTTCTTTCACAAAACCATGACGGTAGGCATAGAGCAGCTGTCGGAGGTCGTCAATCTGTGCACGCAGTTCGTCACCCTTGTCGGTATCTGCCACATGCATGCGATGGGTGGAGAGTTCGACCAACTGGGTTGTTGACTTGATGTCGGTACCTTTTCTGATAGCATCGGAAGCACTTGTGAAGGGTTCGTGTTGAACCAACTGGAATCCACGTGAGTGATAGACCAAGGTGTAGCCCGCAATACCCGTCTCGCTATGATACGCCTCGGAGAATCCTCCATCGATGACCATCAGTTTGCCATTGGCTTTGATTGGGTTCTCACCTTTGGAGGCATGGACGGGAACGTGGCCGTTGATGATGTGGCGGTTGGGGCCTGCCACACCGAATGCATCAAGGATGCGGTCGCATACTTCTTCGGAGTCGCGCAACTGGAAATAGTAGCCTTTCTCCTCTTTATAGGTCTCGCAGTCAGTAAGGAAATAACGCTCAAACGTAGCCATCTTTGATTTGTCAAACAAGGGTGAGTCTTTACCACACCAAAGATAGAGGAAATAGTCGATGGCGTACTGGCGAAGTTCCGGCTCTGTATCGCTATTGAATGCAGAACGGATGAGCATGCCCAAGCGTGTCATCAGTTCCATACCGCTGTAAAGCTCTCCATGATAGAGTGCAACGCTCTTCAGCGAACCGTCAGCATTGAGCGGACAGGAGGCGTGAAACAGCAGGTTGTGGTTGCTGATATTGTACATGCAACCATGTGACAGGAGCATCTTGACGTGCTTGTGGAGCTTCTCGCTGACTTGAAACGAGTGGTGGAGCTTCTCCATCAACTGTGTCTCTTCGGGAGTCAGTTCGAATGTCGGTTGACAGTCGGGACCTGATACGATAGTGGGGAAGAGGCAGGAAGTCATGGGGTAAGCGGTGTCGCCGATGGTGCAGGTGGCGTGAGCATAGTCAATCGCTTCGAGCAGACAACGGTCCTGCATTGCCCATTCTGTGCGGCGCTTGAAGATGGTAGCTTCTGTCTTGAACTGTATGACGGTGATGGCCTTGTGCATCAATGCCGTGAGGCGCATGGTCTTTTCATCGAGGTGGGAACCTTTCAGAAGTTTGGGTTTGAACTCTTTGCAGGGATCGTCGCCGTAGGTCTCCATGGCAAAGGTTGCCAATGGTACGAGGTTGATGCCGTAGCCCTCTTCGAGAGTGGCTAAGTTGGCGTAGCGCAGCGAAAGGCGCAGCACATTGCAGATACAGGCATCGTTGCCGGCAGCAGCGCCCATCCATAGAATATCGTGGTTGCCCCACTGGATGTCCCAGGAATGGTAATGGCGCATGGTGTCGAGGATGATGTGGGCACCGGATCCTCGGTCGAAGATGTCGCCCAGGATGTGTAATTGGTCGATGGCGAGTCGCTGGATGACGTGGCAGAGGGCGATGATGAAGTCGTCGGCACGTCCTGTAGAAATAATCGTATCTACAATCACGGTGACGTAGGCAGCCTTGTCGGTATCGTCGGTACGCTCATGAAGCAGTTCTTCGATGATGTAAGAGAAATCGGGAGGCAGCGATTTTCTAACCTTAGAACGTGTGTATTTGCTGCTGACGTCGCGGCAGACGGCCACCAACCGATGGATGGTGATATGGTACCAGTCCTCCAGATCGGATTCAGCGGCTTTGATGAGTTCGATTTTCTGTTCGGGATAATAGATGAGCGTGCACAGTTCTCGCTGTTCTTTGTCGCGGATGTCGCCGGCAAAGAGTTCGCCCACCTTACGCTTGATATTTCCAGATGCGTTTTTCAAAACATGCTGGAAAGCCTCGCTCTCACCGTGTAAGTCGGCAAGGAAGTGTTCTGTGCCCTTGGGGAGATTGAGTATTGCTTCAAGGTTAATGATTTCCGTCGATGCTGCCGCAACAGTAGGGAAACTGTTGGACAGGAGTTGCAAATAGTGCATGTCGCGACGGAGGGTAACGGATTCTTTCGTCATATCTTCAGATGGTTTTTGATTTGTCGTTCTATGTTTCGGGTGATGCGGTCGTTGAGTGGGGGGAATGGCATGAATCCTTCGTCGAAGCCGGTTTCCTCAACCATGACCTGCATCAGGCGTCTGGCGCTTTTCAGCAGCCGGAGTTCTTCTAAACTCTCTGTGAGTTTCTCTTCGTTGCAGTCGTGTTCGCGTAATTCTTTGTCGAGTTCGCATAGGTGACAGACAGTTAGTTTGTTACGGGATATGAGACGATGCAACAGTCGGAAGGTTTCTATCAGTCGTTTGTTTTCGCTGGTGAAACTCATTCCGATGGTTTCTTCTATTCCCTTTGACGGTTGGTAGTGGTCGGGAAAGAAGGGGTGCGACTTCATTTCGTCGAAGTGAGGGCAATCGCATTGCAGGATACGAAGTCCTCTGTCTATCAGCTGTTCAATTTGCTCCTGCTGTGCATAACAGCGGATCTGGCGCCACCCTTCTTCGTCAAGGTGTGGCGGCGTGTGTGATGCCGGCAGATTAAGCCAGCGGATATCTTGGGTGATTCCAGCCTTGATGGCCAGTCGGAGTGTTGACAAGGTTTCCGGTTGCATCAGTTCAATGGTATTGCTGTCCATGATGCGTCGGTAGATCTGTGTCAGTTGTCGGAGTGTTTCTTCGGCTGTGATGGAACAGGTGATAATGGGGTTGCGCACAATGATGATGCGTTTGTTCCAGTTTAGTTTGCGCAGACACTCTTCTTCCATGGCTCCCTCCACAACGATGGCATATGCCTGACTGATGATGCGGTGTTGGAACAGTAAGGCTTTAGGGAGCTTCTCTTTCCAATACCGCTGGTTGAAAAACCAAGGTTCCAGCTGTCCGTGGGGAGAGACGACCAAGCGAATGGCCTTGGTGCGAGCTTTGGTAAAAAGTCTGGCAGTCGATGTACGCCAGCATCCGTGTATGTGGAGGATGTTGATGTCTGCCATCTGGAGTATTTTCAGCGCCTCCTGGCAGTCTGTGGCGAAGAACATCGCAGTCTCATGTGAAGACACTCTTGACAGCATGGCGATATATTGGGCGGTCATGCTGTCTGTCTTGTCGAAGTAGTGTAGGATATTCATGAGACGTAAACTTGATTTGAAGTTTGAAAATTGTGATAATAGGCTGTGTGTGCTTCTCTGAAATTATTTTCGGATAAAATCAAAGCGGTCGGCTCGCCGATGCCGCCACATCAACCATGCGTTTTGCCAGACGGTTCGCACTTCAAGCCATGGTGCCTTCCACCAGGAGATGTGTTCGTCAAACTGTCTGCAGGTGCTGAGGAAGATGGTCAGTCGTGTTACCAATGTCAGCAGAAGGGCTATGGTGGCAGCAACGGTCACGACGAGGTTTGATGCGGATATGGCATAGGCAAGCGCTGCCATGGGAAGCAGCCATCCCAGATGGAGCATCCATTGGTCGGTGTTGCAGAGCAGTCGATGTCGTAATCCGCGCTTCATCAGCGTGCGACTCTCTAAATAGTAGAGATGGTCGTAAAGCCACGTCTTGTCAGCAGGGCAACGCTGACAGAGCTGCGCTTGAAAGTCATAGACAAAAGCGGTGCGGTCTGGTGTTGCCATCTCGTTGACAATGAAGTCGTATTCTCCCCGAAGATGAACCAGGTTGTGGAGAAATCCCTTTTGTTGGATAAAGTCTGATTTACGGAACATCAGATTACAGCCGATGTTACGATAGGCAATTCCGTTTTTGATGCGATGCAGTTGGTAACACAGCGTGTTGAGGCGGTCATAGCGCCAATAGGCAGGAGTGTCGGCATCATAACTGGTGTAGCCCATGACCAGGTCTTTGTCGTCGGTTGCGTGTTCCGCCATGGTTGCCAACCAGCGGTTGCCTGTGGGTTTGCAGTCTATGTCGGTTATCAATATCCAATCGCCCTTTGAGGCCTTGACGGCCATGGTAAGCGAGAGTTTCCTGCGGCTGATGTAATGGCTTGATTCGGGAATGAAAGTGGTGTAGAGCCGTGGATATTTAGCTTTTGCACGCGTAAGCACGTCTTGTGTATCATCCGTTGATGATTCATCGACAATGATGACCTCCCATTTTCCCCGGTACTGTTGTTCCAAGAGTTGGGGCAGTCTTTCTTCCAATTCACAGGCATTGTCGTGTACGGCCAGGACAATGGAAACAAACGGTAGTGCGGAGGTTACCCCTGTTGGGGTATGAACCTCCGTCGTCTCTGTAGAATCACTATTGCAGGTGCTTTCATCGACATCGTTCTCCGAGGCATTCTGTATGTCGTCAGCCATTTTGATACGGGGACGTCTTGCCATGCTACTGAACCAAGGAGAGATGAGGGCCAACAGCAATAGGAAAACAGATATTGCAATAGAGAAATAGTCGAATGTGATAGTCATAGTCCTTTGATGATGAGAGTGTTATGGTATTTATAGATCTTCGCTCATGTAGCTTTTCGGCAGTTGGCGGCAATTGTATTGTGAAGCCATGATTTCTCCATAAGCTCCAGCAGACCGGATGGCAATCAAGTCACCACGATGGCATTTGTTGAGGTCTATCTGTTTGGCAAATACGTCGCTTGACTCACAGATTGGTCCTACCACATCGTAGGTGTCGGCAGGTTCTTCGCTCGAAATGTTCTCTATCTTATGATAGGCTTGATAGAGGGCAGGGCGGATGAGGTCTGTCATTCCAGCGTCGATGATGGCAAACTGCTTGACGGCGCCTTGTTTTATATATAAGGTACGCGCGATGAGCGTTCCACATTGTGCGACTACGGCACGACCTAACTCAAAATGTAGGGTTTGTCCTGGACGCAAGCGCAACTTTTTGGCATATACGTTGAAATAATCCTGGAAATTGGGAATGGGGACTCGGTTGGGGTGTTGGTAGTCGATGCCGAGACCTCCGCCCACGTTGACGTTTTCTATCTGGATGTGGTGTTTTTCCAGTAGGTCCTGCAGTTCGTTGATTCTGTTGCAGAGCGCTTCAAAATCGCCCATGTCGAGGATCTGGCTTCCGATGTGGAAATGGAGGCCTACAAATTTCACGTTGTTGAGTTTGGCTGCTTCTTCGATGCTTGCCAGCATGTCGTCCATGGCAATACCGAATTTATTTTCAGCCAGTCCGGTGGTGATATTGGCATGGGTGTGTGCTCCTACGTTAGGATTGATGCGAAGGGCAATGCGAGCCACCTTTCCCTTGGCGGCAGCCAGTTCGTTGATAACCTCTAATTCGGCAATACTCTCCACGTTGAAAGCGAAAATATCTTTGTCGAGTCCGAGGTTGATCTCCCAGTCGCTCTTTCCTACGCCCGCATAGACAATTTTAGAGGCAGGGAATCCTGCTTTGAGAGCTGCTTCTATTTCGCCGCCACTCACGCAGTCGGCTCCCAGTCCAGCCTCTCTGATGATGCGGAGCAGGTATGGGTTTGCATTAGCTTTTACGGCATAGTGTACGCAGAAACCTTCATGTCGCATAGTCTCTTGACAGATGGTCTGAAGAGTCTTGCGCAACAGTTCTGTGTCATAGTAGTAGAAAGGGGTGCGGAGTTGTTGAAATTTATGGGTGGGAAATTGTCCTTTTGTCATTGTGTTGTCTATTTTGCATTTCAGGCAATCGGGAGGAGCCTTAGTAGAGAGGTCTCCTCCCTTTGTCGTTGGTTTTACTTATTGAATAAGGTATCACTTAAACTTTGAAGTGCACGTTTCTTATCTTCCTCGCGAATAAGGAATGAGATATTATAATTAGAACCACCATAGCTGACCATGCGAACAGGGATATTCTTCATGGCGTCGAGCGTCATGGTTTCGAATCCGATGTTCGACCAGTCGAGGTCACCTACCACACAGATGATGCACATGCCGGTATCTACGGTTACTGTGCCGTATTTCTTGAGTTCGTCAACGATTTCTCCAAGGTGTGCGGAGTTGTCTATTGACATGGAAACTCCCACTTCTGACGTACAAACCATGTCGATAGGAGTTTGGTAGCTCTCAAAGATTTCGAATACCTTGCGCAGGAAACCTGTTGCGAGGAGCATGCGGCTAGACTTGATCTTGATGGCGATGATATTGTCTTTTGCAGCAACAGCCTTGATTTTGCCATATTCAGTCTGGTTGGAAATGGTAGTACCTTCAGCCTCAGGATCCATCGTGTTGAGCAGACGTACGGGGATTCCGGCATATTTTGCAGGTTGGATGCAGGTGGGGTGCAGGATTTTAGCACCGAAATATGCCAATTCAGCAGCCTCTTCGAAATGGAGGTGGTGTACGGGTTCGGTCTTTTCAACGACACGTGGGTCGTTGTTGTGCATACCGTCAATATCTGTCCAGATCTGGATTTCCTCGGCGTTGATAGCTGCTCCGATGAGCGATGCAGTATAGTCAGAACCGCCACGTTGGAGGTTGTCTATCTCGCCATAGGCATTACGGCAGATGAATCCTTGGGTGATATATACCTGATTGTCAGGGTTCTTCTCCATGATGGCAGAGAGTTTCTCGCGGATGTAGGTGGGGTCAGGCTCCGAGTTTTTGTCGGTGCGCATGAAATCGAGTGCGTTGAGCAGTACAGCCTTGATACCTTGTTCTTTCATGTAGTTGACCACCATGTTGGTTGACATCATTTCACCTTGAGCCACAATGCTTTTCTCTTCAAACGAAGTGAAGAGCTCTTTGGTGAAGGAGCGCAGGTAGTTCATCTCCGATGCGATGAATTCACGGGTGTTTTGTTTCATCTCGTCGGTGGTGTAGAGTTCTTCAACATGCTTCATGTATTTCTTTTCAAGCATATTGATAACTTCGTTCGCTCCCTCCGGATTCTTCTTGTAGAGATAATCAGAGATTTCTATCAGAGAGTTTGTTGTTCCTGACATGGCAGAGAGAACGATGAAAACGGGTTCGCCTGATTTCGTAACCAGGTTGACAACTTCCTTCATGCGGCTTGGTGAACCTACCGAAGTACCGCCAAATTTCATTACTTTCATAGTGTATGTTTATTTTAATTTTGTTCTACTTTGTATTTTGCTTCAAACAGACAGGTCTTCTCGCACTTCATATCCGCTGTTGTATGTTTCCTGCGAACTGTCAGTATCGTCGGAGAGCATCATGATCTTGTTGTAATCGTCGGTAACCAGTTCGAGATGTTTTCCGCAGCAACGATAGACGATGCCAGGATAATCCTTCAGCAAAGGAATATTGTGGGTAGTCATTACCACGGACGTTCCTGTCTGTGTAACATTTCTCAGCAGCTGTATGATGTTGTTGGCTGTTTCTGGGTCAAGATTGCCTGTTGGTTCATCGGCTATGATAACCTTAGGTTTGTTGAGAATGGCGCGTGCAATAGCGATGCGTTGCTGTTCTCCGCCGGAGAGTTCGTGAGGCATTCGCTCTGTTTTTTCTGTCATTTCAACGTCTTCAAGGACTTCGCTGATGCGCTGTTCGATTTCTTCCTTATCTTTCCATCCTGTAGCTTTGAGCACAAACTGCAGATTGTCGTGAACGTTTCTGTCGCTCAGGAGTTGGAAATCCTGGAAGATAATTCCCATCTGTCGGCGCAAGGCAGGTACGTATCTGCGTTTCAATTTGCGGATATCGTGGTTGAAAACCATGGCATTGTCTGCCTCGTCCAAGTCGAGTTCGAAGTAGAGTGTTTTGAGTAGTGTACTCTTTCCTGAACCTACACGACCGATGATGTAGATGAATTCGCCCTCGTTGACATGGAAATCCACATGTTCGAGTACGAGAGACCCGTCATCTTGGCGGATGGTGGCGTTTTTATAGTCTATCAGCATATATGGAAGCTTTAAAAAGTTTTATTTCATAGTTCCTTTAGCCTTTTCTTGGCGGCGTTTTTTGTCCCAGTTGGGGTCATGGCGTTTTTGCAGTTCTGCTGCGACATCCTCGATGCGGAGTCCTTTGGCGGTAAGCATGACGAGGAGATGGTAGAGCAGGTCTGATGCCTCATAGACCAGGTGCTCGTCAGTACCGTTTGTGGCTTCTATTACTGTTTCAAGTGCTTCTTCTCCAACTTTTTGTGATATTTTGTTGATGCCTTTGTTGAAAAGGCTTGTAGTGTAAGATCCCTCAGGCATTTCCTTTTTGCGCTTGTCGATAAAATCCTGCAGTTCAGTGAGGAAAAGTATGGGACTTGTTTCGTTGTCTTCTCCCCAGCAGGTGTCGGTACCTGTGTGGCAGGTAGGTCCAACGGGATTGACTCTGACGAGGAGCGTGTCGTTGTCGCAATCGTTTTTGATGCTGACGAGATTGAGGAAATGTCCAGACGTCTCACCTTTTGTCCAAAGGGTCTGACGGCTTCTGCTCCAGAATGTGACATGACCTGTTTCGATGGTTTTCTTATAGGCCTCTTCATTCATGAAGCCGAGCATGAGCACGTTTTTTGTTGTTGCGTCCTGGATGATGGCAGGCACGAGGCCGTCCATTTTTTCAAAATCTATTTTCATAATCTTACTTTGATGCCTTGTTGGTGTAAATACTGTTTGAGTGTCGGTATGGCGATTTCGCCGAAGTGGAAAACGCTTGCTGCGAGTGCTGCGTCTGAATGTCCTTCTATGAAAGTGTCGCGGAAGTGTTCCATCGCTCCAGCTCCTCCGCTTGCGATGACGGGTATGGAGAGGTTGTCTGTGAGTTGGCGCAGGGCTTCGTTGGCAAATCCTGTTTTTACTCCGTCGTGGTCCATACTTGTGAACAGGATTTCTCCTGCTCCGCGCTCTTGTGCTTCGTGTGCCCATTCAAAGAGGTTGTGTTCGGTGCGTTCTCTTCCGCCTTTGAGGTAGCAATGCCATCCGTCCTCATCGTTGCGAGCGTCGATGGCGCATACACAGACTTGAGAACCGAATCGGTTGGCAATATCTTCTATGAGTTTCGGATTTCGCAAGGCCGCACTATTGACGCTCACCTTGTCTGCGCCGGCATAGAGCAGGCGCTCCACATCGGCAAGTTCGTTGATGCCTCCGCCGACGGTGAAGGGGATATTGATTTCCTGTGCCACCCGTGTGACCATTTCTATAAAGGTCTTGCGCTCTTCGTAGGAGGCGGTAATGTCGAGGAAAACCAGTTCGTCGGCTCCTTGCTGGCTATATACTTTAGCCAGTTCCACAGGATCTCCTGCAGCTCTGAGGTTGACGAAATTGGTGCCTTTGACGGTTTGTCCGTCTTTTACGTCGAGGCAAGGTATGATTCGTTTGGCAAGTCCCATATTATTGAATATTCTCTTGTTGTTCTTATGTTGTCATTGTGCCGAGGCGTTATGGTAAGCCATGAGTTCTTTCATGTCGATACGTCCTTCGTAGATGGCTTTTCCAAAGACCACGGCAGGGATTCCTGCAGCGTCGAGTGCTTTGATGTCGTCGAGTGAGGATACTCCTCCGCTTGCGATGAGATGCAGTTGGGGGTAAGTCTCCATGATCTGACGATAAAGGTCAATGGCAGGCCCTTGTAGTGTTCCGTCTTTTGAGATCTCTGTACATAGTACGTATTTGACGCCTGCGTCGATGTAGCGTTTGAGGAAGGGAAGCAGCGGTTCTGCAGAGTCCTCTTTCCATCCGTTGATGCTAATCATTCCGTTGCGTACATCCGCTCCGAGAATCATGCGTTCAGCTCCGTATTTCTCCAGCCATGAGATGAAGAGTTCTGGATTTGTCACGGCAATGGATCCTACGGTAACCATGCTTGCTCCATGACGGAATGCTTTCTCGATATCGTCGTCGGTTTTGATGCCTCCTCCAAAATCTACGGTGAGCTGTGTCTCTGTTGTGATATCCTGTAGTGCCTCCTTGTTGACGATATGTTTGGATTTTGCCCCATCGAGATCAACGACATGGAGGCGCTTGAAACCGAGTTTTTCAAATTCGGCAGCAACGTCGGCAGGCCGGTTGTGATAGACGGTCTTCTGGTTGTAGTCACCTTTGGTCAGTCGGACGCATTGTCCGTCGATGATGTCAATGGCAGGGATGAGTTCTATCATAGGGCCAAGAAGTTTTTGAGGATTGTTTCGCCTGTCTTTCCACTCTTTTCCGGGTGGAACTGGCAGGCATAGAAATTGTCTTTTTGAAGTGCTGCCGAGTAGGGGAGGATATAGTCTGCCACGGCAGCCGTTTGCTGACAGAGGGGAACATAGTAGCTATGAACGAAGTAGGCGTAAGCCTCTCCTTCGCTTGGTCCGAAGGTTGGTAGTCCTTTGAAGAGGGCGCAAGGCGTATCGTGTCCGGTCGTGTCGGCAGATGGCTTGATAATCTTGTTCCATCCCATGCAGGGAACTTTGTCTTCGTGATGCTGTGGGCAGAATCGCTTCACTTCTGCATCAAAGATTCCTATGCAATCGACGTTGCCTTCTTCTGAGTGGCGGCAGAGTAGTTGTTGGCCGACGCAGATGCCGAGCACGGGCTGGCGCAACGAGCGGATTACTTCGTCGAGGCGTCGAGCCTTGAGGTATTCCATGGCACCGCGTGCTTCACCTTGTCCAGGGAAGAGCACCCTGTCTGCCTGTTGCAGCGCTTCGGCAGAGTCGGTCAGCAGGGGTTCTATATCCAGTCTGCGTAGTGCGTTGACTACCGAGAAGATGTTGCCTGCATTGTATTTTACGATGGCTACCTGCATATTATGAGAATATGATTGTCTTGTTTTTGAATGTCAGAATTTTACGCTGAATATGTTTGGACACAGCATGTGAGAGCACGATTTTCTCCAAGTCTTTACCTTTCAGCACGAGGCTTTCTGGTGTGTCTTTGTGGGAGATTCGTGTCACGTCCTGTTCGATGATGGGGCCTGCGTCGAGTTCTGCTGTTACATAATGACTGGTGGCTCCGATGATCTTCACACCACGTTCCCATGCTTGGTGGTAGGGCTTTGCGCCTACGAAAGCCGGGAGGAATGAGTGGTGGATGTTGATGATATGGTTGGGGTAGGACTTAATCATATCATCGCTGATGATCTGCATGTATCGTGCGAGAACGATGAAAGTGATTTTTTCTTTCTTGAGCAGTTCCATTTCAGCAGCCTCTACCTCGGCTTTGTTGGAGTGGTCTTTCTTGATGCTCCAGACATAATATGGAATATTGAATTGCTCTGCCACATAGCGCAGGTCTTCGTGGTTGGATACGATGCATGGAATGTCAACCTCCCATTCTCCGGCTTTCCAACGTGCCAACAGGTCGTAGAGGCAATGGCTCATTTTTGATACGAAGATGGCCATTCTTGGGCGTTTGTCAGAAAAATATAGGTTGCAGGTCATCTGGTAGCGTTGTGCGTAGAGTGTGTTGATATACTCTAAAATTTTTTCGCGTGGAATCGTGAAGCCTTCTAATTCCCATTCAATTCGCATGAAGAACATCCCGTCTTGTTTGTCAACATACTGATCGAGGTATACGATGTTGCCTTGGTTGTCTGTGATAAAACGGGTCACTTCAGAGATAATGCCCTGTTGGTCGGGGCAATGTAGGAGCAGAATGGCTGTTGGTTTTTTCATTTTCTTTAAGGGTGTTTGTATCTTTGATTTAATTCCTTGCAAAGATACTGTTTTTTTGTTACATTACCAAAGGTAATGAATGAAAAATGGCTATTCTGCAATTTCTTCTGCATAATAATGCTGTTTGCATTCTTTATGTGGGTAAATGCTGGCGGTCTTTGACCTGGTCTTCTTTGCCTCGGCAAAGCTCAAAAGTGAACTTTTGACTCTGCTCTCGGCTTCGGGAAGCCGTCGGGATGGGGTCGGGATGTGGCGTTCGGATGTGGAAGGTAAATCGTAAGTATGTTTTGACGTAAATTTTGAATACGAAGATGCATATCAGGCAACCCTGTTGTATTACCTGATATGTATTATGTTTTTGTCAATAAGTAAGTTATACTTATTTGCTTGTAAAGTTCTGCGAGGTGGAAATATGACTGGGATTATTCTTCTTCCTTTTGTGGGGTGCGCAGTATAATGCTTGTTGCACCAAGGGTGAAGAGAGTTCCGTCTTCAATACGTCTGCGCTCACGAGGCGAAAGCTCTACATTGTCAACAAATGTTCCAGTATTGCTGTTGTTGTCGCTGAGTGTATATTGCAGTTCGCCACGCTTGTTGCGACTTACCGTGATGGTACAATGATTGAGGTCCACGCTTGGGTCAACAGTTTCGAAAGCTGTGTTGATAGGATTTCCTTTTTGATAGCGTCCTATGACATTATCACCCATGCGTAGTGGTAATTCTTGCTTGTAGTGGAATACGTTTTCGATCACAACAATACTTCCGCAGTCTGTTTCCAGATTGGAGAATTGTGCATTGGCAATTTCGTTCTCCTTACGTTGAGTTTCTCGGAGTTTTGAAACGCCGATTCTTATGCCAAACTGCTTTCCGCATTCGGCACATTGAAATACCAGGGATTGTCCTGCTTCGTATTTTGTTTCGTCGAACGTGATATACGCATCACATTTTGGGCAACGGATACGCTTCATACATTAGTCTTTTTATAAACCCACGCTTCGGTGAAATCATCTTCAAAGCGGAGGTTGTTGCGTTCACTATAGGCTTCGTCTTCAGTACGAAAATGTCCATAGGTCACTCTTACCACATTGTTGTGAATATAGATCTCCGTGTCTTTAAATCCACGGTCTTTGAGCTTCTTTACAAATTCTTCGGCATTGGCCTTCTTCACGCGACTTGCCAGAACCAAACAGTAGGGGCGTGCGGTATTGCTTGGACGGGTCACAGTCGGTTTCTCTGCGCTTTTTTCGCTGATAACCTCTTTTTCTATTTTACGTACCGGCTCGCTATTGAGCTCTTGCGTATTTGTGGCGTCAGCTACTGGTTCTTGAATCGTTTCCACTGCGGACTTTGCAATAGCCGGCTTGTCAGACGCATCTTTATTGACCAGTTGATAGACCATGTCTTGCTTTAGTCCTGTGATGGCTTGCGAACTATAGTTGCTGTTGGCTATGGGCGTACTCATCATGAGGAAGAGAATGACAGATGCAGCCACGGCAACGGTATTGCGAATCCACGAGAGTTTGATACTGATGGTCCGCTCTTCGTCTTCGTCTTCATCCAAGATCTCAGTAAGGGTGGGCTGGGGGATTGCAACGCTCTTTGTTTGAGTTGCGGGCGCTTGTACCTTTGGAGCAGGAACGTCGGCTTTCGCAGTTTCTTCTGTCTTTTGGTTTGTGTCGGCAAGAGAGAGGCTTTCTGTTATTGGAGCAAGGTTGAAGGTGTTTAAGCCGTAAAGGTCTGGTGTCAAAATTCCTGCTTCACAGGGTGTGAAGAGGTATCCGCCTTCATCGTTGCCTGACAGCGTACCTATTCCGTCGAGTATATATGATCCTTGTTGAGCGATTGTTTCGCGCAACTCGGCCACTTCATTCTCGATGCGTTGTATGGCTTCGGGATAGCTGATGTCGTAGGCTTCCACGTATGACTGCGCCAAGAGCGAGTCGTTCATCTTGAGTTGCGGATTGAAGCCAAGAGTTCTCATTGGCGGAATAAACGTATTGTCTGTTTCGTCAAAATGTGCGGATACATGATATGCTACGAAGCCTCCGAAATCGGGGACCACGACGCAATCGTTGTCAAGCAACAATATCTCTAAATGTCTCTTCAGTTCAATCACGTGTGCAAAATTACTCATTTTTTACGAGAATTACAAATAAAAATAAAGATAAAAGCGCTATAAAAGCAAAAAAAAATTTCCGTATTAAAAGAATAATTGTTACTTTTGCAAACATAAAACCACAAAAAAAGAGATAGGTGGCTTATGTCAGTCTCTTTATAATAATAATTAAGGAATATGAATATAGCAATTGTTGGAACTGGTTACGTGGGTCTTGTATCGGGTACTTGTTTTGCCGATACGGGAGCTAATGTGACGTGTGTGGACGTTGATGCCGGCAAAATCGAGCGACTTAAGAATGGGGAGATTCCCATTTATGAGCCCGGACTTGACGAACTTGTTAAGAAGAATGTGGCAGCCGGTCGTCTGAAGTTCACTACCGATTTGACTGCTGTACTTGATGATGTGCAGATTGTATTTTCGGCTGTTGGAACACCTCCCGATGAGGATGGTTCTGCAGACCTTAAATATGTATTGCAGGTTGCACGCACCATCGGTCAGAATCTGAATCATTATGTGGTTGTGGTTACCAAATCGACAGTTCCTGTTGGTACGGCCCGTAAGGTGCGCAAGGCTATAGAGGAAGAACTTGCCAAGCGTGGAGTGGATGTTCCTTTCGATGTGGCGTCTAATCCTGAGTTCCTCAAAGAGGGAAATGCTATTAAGGATTTCATGTCTCCCGACCGTGTAGTGGTTGGTGTGGAGAGTGAACAGGCCAAGAAGGTGCTTACAAAACTCTATAAGCCATTTCTTATCAATAACTTCCGTGTCATCTTTATGGATATTCCGTCTGCGGAAATGACTAAATACGCAGCCAATTCCATGCTTGCCACGCGTATTTCATTTATGAACGATATTGCCAACCTTTGTGAACGCGTGGGTGCGGATGTCAATATGGTACGTGCAGGAATAGGAGCAGATACCCGCATTGGACGCAAGTTCCTCTATGCAGGTTGTGGCTATGGTGGAAGTTGTTTTCCTAAAGATGTGAAGGCGCTGATCAAAACTGCCGATCAAAACGGCTATTCCATGGAGGTGCTCAAGGCGGTGGAGCGCGTCAACGAGCGTCAGAAGAGCATACTCTTCGATAAACTGAAACGTGCTTTCGACGGAGAGTCGCTTGAAGGTAAGACGATTGCCCTTTGGGGACTTTCGTTCAAGCCGGAAACCGACGATATGCGTGAGTCCACAGCACTCGTCATGATCGGATTGCTGCTTGAGGCAGGATGTACGGTTCGTGCCTACGACCCTGTGGCCATGGCAGAGTGTAAGCGTCGTATCGGCGATAGTATTTCTTATTGTCGTGATATGTATGACGCTGTACTTGAAGCAGATGCACTTCTGTTGCTGACCGAATGGAAAGAGTTTCGCTTGCCCACCTGGGGAGTGATTCGTAAGGCCATGCGACGCCCGCTGGTCATCGACGGTCGTAATATTTTTGATAGCGAGGAACTTGAAGAAAATGGATTTGAATATCATTGTATTGGTAAGTGAATGTGTAAATTGAAATATATTCTTTGTCTCGTTGTGTCTGTCTTTCTATCTGTCGGTTGTAAACAACAATCGGCTGGTCAAGTAGAAGAGCGTGCGGAAAGCAAGCAAGCCAAACAGTTGTTGCAAGGCGTTTGGATGGATCAGGAATCAGAGATGGTGGTCTTTAAGATGCAGGGTGATACCGTCTATTTTTCTGACTCTACCAGTGTGCCTGCCTATTTCCGTGTGATCAACGACACCTTGTGTATTGGCGACAACGACATCAAATATCCTATCGTCAAGCAAATGCCCCATGTATTGTGGTTCAAGAATGCCGGAGGTGACGTGGTGAAACTTGTCAAGAGTACCGATCCGGAAGACGCGAATGTCTTTAAGCGAAAACGCCACGGCAAGGTTCTTACAAGCAGACAGATCACAAAGACCGATACCGTGGTGATGTACGACAAAAACCGCTATCATTGTTATGTGGCAGTCAATCCGTCCAAATACAAGGTGACGAAAAACAGTTATAATGACGACGGACTTCAAGTGGAGAATGTCTATTACGACAATATTATCCATCTGAGTATCTTCCAGGGTTCAGTACGCGTTTATTCACAGGATTTCCGCAAACAGATGTTTGAAAAATATGTGCCCAAAGGTGTCTTGGAACAGTCGGTATTGGGAAATTTGGAATATGATAAGGTCGGTGCCGACGGATTCCGTTTCTTGGCAACCATAGGAATTCCAGATGATGCCAGTTGTTATCAGGCAGAAGTCGTTGTATCGCTGAATGGCAAAATGTCTATTAAACAAATGAATTATTGATAAGGCGTTAAAAAGATGAAAGTCACGCTGTTACAGATTGACTCTAAATGGATGGATGAACGCGGGAATATCTTGCGTGCAACAGCTCTTATGGACTCCCAGCCAGGAAGCGATTTATATGTCTTGCCGGAAATGTGGAGTACCGGATTTGTAACAGACACCATGGAGAATGTTCCAGATGAAAAGCATAGCGTGGCTTTGCAGTGGATGAAGGAAGAAGCGGCACGGCGCCGTTGTGCCATCTGTGGCAGTCTTGCCGTACGAGATGATGAAGGGGCATATCGCAACCGACTTTATTTTGTTGACGGACGCCATGACCGTGTGGCGTATTATGACAAGCATCATCTTTTCTCTTATGGCGGCGAAAACCTACATTATACTCCCGGACAGCATCACACCATTGTCGAGTATGAAGGAATGAGAATCCTTCTGCTGACCTGTTACGACCTGCGCTTCCCCTGCTGGATACGTTATGCAGACGATCGGGCGTATGATGTCATCCTCTTGGTGGCTAATTGGCCCCAAGGTCGCCAATCGGCTTGGCAGATACTTACAGCCGCCCGGGCTATAGAGAATCAATCCTATTTCATAGGAGTCAACAGGGTCGGTGACGATTTAGTCACACATTATATTGGTGGGAGTTGCGCCATTGATCCTATCGGTCGCACGATGGTTTCTCTTGGCGATACAGCAGAGGCAGTCAGCGTAGCACTCTCCCAGTCAGAACTGTTAAGAAGACGTGAAAAATTCCCTGTGCTCGATGACCGTGATTGAAATATTCTCCAAAAACGTTGCGCATTTGCTGAAAATAGCCTACCTTTGTAGTCGCAACAAAATAAAAGGCGTAAACCTATGACACTGATTATCGTACTCATGTTCGTTGCGGCATATTTGCTGATTGCCACTGGTCATTTTACCGGTGTCAACAAAGCTGCAATTGCCATGTTCCTTGGCACGGCTGGATGGGTGGTCTATGTTTGTTATGGCACAGACTTTGTCATGCAGCAACACCCTGCGGATTACCTCGAATACCTTTCAGGCCGCACTCCAAATAGTGAAACAGTCAAGTATTTCATTTGCGAGAATGTCTTCTTGAAGTATGTAGGCAAGGCTGCGGCAATCGTTATGTTCTTGTTGGCCACCATGTCGATTATCGAACTGTTGAACAACAACGGATGCTTCGATTTCATTTCCGAATGGATCCGGACACGCAACTCCAAACGATTACTGTGGACCATTACCCTGGCCACTTTCATCATCTCTGCCAATCTTGATAACCTCACCACCACTACGATGATGCTTGTCATCATGAATAATGTTTTGCAGAGCGGACGCCAACGGATGCTCGTAGGTTCTGCCATTGTGCTTGCTGCAACTTGTGGCGGATGCTTTACGGTAATAGGTGATCCCGTCGGACTTATCCTATGGGGCGATGGCGTGGTTACCGCCAGCCATTTCTCAGCCTATATGCTGTTGCCTGCCCTGATAGCCTGGATAGTTCCTACCATGCTCATCAATCGTGAGTTGCCCGACCGCCTTGATACCGAGTGGATAGCCTCTCCTTACCGTGGTGACGATACTCGTCTGAACCGTTGGCAACGATTGGTCATGCTCTTTGTGGGCATCGGCGGATTGTGGTTCATCCCAACATTTCACAATATCACCAAACTCTCCCCCTTCTTAGGCGCTTTGTGCGTCTTGAGCGTGCTTTGGCTTGTCAACGAAGCTTTCAACCGCCGATTGATGAATGCCGATCAGATGGCGCAGCGTCGCATCCCCCGTGCCTTACAATATGGCACCATCCAGCAAATCTTGTTTGTCATGGGAATCATGATGGGCATGGGTGTCATGCTTGAAACGGGAGTGCTTGGCGATATAGGCATTTGGTTGGCAGAAACATTCCATAGCAATTGGTTGCTTGGCATTGGAGCAGGACTGCTTAGTGCCGTGGCAGACTCCTTTACCGTGGGCTTAAACCATATCATGCTCTATCCTCTGGCAGAGAGTGGGGAGATGGCGGTAAACGGAGCATATTGGATGATTATGGTGTTCTCAACGGCTGTAGGCGGATGCCTGCTTTGTGTAGGATCAGTCAGCGGTGTGGCACTCATGAAGATGGAACATGTTCGTTTGGGATGGTATCTGCGCCATCTCACATCGAAAGTTGCAGTAGGATGGTTGTTGGGACTTGCCGTCTTGTGGGCAGAACTACACCTATTATAATATTAAGAAGGATAACTCATTAATACCATATTATTATGTCTAAGATTAAAACAATAGGAATACTTACATCGGGAGGAGATGCTCCCGGTATGAATGCAGCCATTCGCGCCGTCACCCGTTCGGGTATCTGCAATGGACTTAGTGTAAAAGGCATCTACCGCGGTTACGACGGACTGATCAAAGACGAAGTGAAATCGTTCACGACTGAGGATGTGAGTGGCATTATCACGCGAGGCGGTACCATCCTGAAAACTGCCCGTTCCAAGGAGTTTATGACTCCTGAAGGCATGCAGAAGGCATACGAAACATGTATCAAGGAAGAGATAGATGCCCTTGTGGTCATCGGCGGTAATGGTTCGTTGACCGGTGCACGCAATTTTGCTATGGAGTACGACTTCCCCGTAGTGGGACTTCCAGGCACTATTGACAACGACCTTTACGGTACTGACTCAACCATCGGCTACGATACTACGATGAATACCATCATGGAGTGTGTCGATCGCATTCGCGATACTGCCAACTCCCACGAACGCATCTTCTTCATCGAAGTCATGGGTCGTGACGCTGGTTTCCTTGCTCAAAACTCAGCCATTGCCTGTGGTGCAGAGGCAGCCATCATTCCTGAGGAATCTACCGATGTCGATCAGCTCGCACGTTTCATGGAGCGCGGCATCCGAAAGTCTAAGAAATCATGTATCGTCATCGTTTCCGAGAGTCCGAAATGCGGTGCGCTCTACTATGCAGACCGTGTGAAGAAGGAATTCCCTGAGTTTGACGTGAGAGTATCTATTCTGGGACATTTGCAGCGAGGTGGAAGTCCCTCCGCCCACGACCGCATCCTGGCCTCCCGTACTGGCGTAGGAGCCATCAAGGCACTGATGCAGGGCCAGCGCAATGTGATGATTGGCGTGCGCAATAACGAAGTGGTCTTTGTGCCATTCAGCGAAGCCATCCGCAGCGACAAACCATTAAACAAAGGACTGATCAAGGTGCTTGATGAACTGAGCATCTGATCTGGACGGACCTTGTTGACAATCCCATCATAATAAGTTATAAACACAGAATATGGAATTTAAGGATTTAGTACAGATGCGTCGTTCCCACCGTAAGTTTACCGAACAGGAAATCGACGGAGACGATGTAAAGACAATATTGCGTGCCGGACTGATGTCACCCACCTCCAAGGGGCAGCGCTCCTGGCAGTTTGTCGTGGTTGACGACAAGACCGACCTGGAAAAACTTTCCGACGCCAAAGATTTGGGCGGACAGTTTCTGAAGGGTGCTGCATTAGCCATTGTTGTGCTGGGTGATCCTCTGCAGAACGACTGTTGGGTGGAAGACGGTTCTATTGCTGCCATTTCCATGCAGTATCAGGCAGAGGCCCTCGGACTTGGTTCATGCTGGGTGCAGATGAGAGGCAGAGGACTTTCCGACGGTACAAGTGCCGATACGGTTATCCAGGGTGTGCTCGACATTCCCGAAAACCTTCATTGCCTCTGCATCTTGGCAGTCGGTCATAAAGCAGACGAACGCAAGCCTCAGAATGAAGACCGGCTGAAGTGGGAGAACGTACACCTCAACAAGTTCTGATGCAGATCGTATTGATTGGCGCAGGACGCCTCGCCACCAATCTTGCCGTTGCCCTCCATCAAGTGGGCCATGACATCGTGGCAGTATATAGTCGTACCATGCAGTCTGCCCAGGAACTGGCGCAGCGTGTTGGTGCGTGTCCTACCGACAGGATAGACAAACTGCCTGTTAGGGCAGACGCCTTTATCCTTTCGGTTTCCGACAATGCCCTTGAAGACATAGCCCGACAAGTGGTGAAGGGTAGGGAAGAACAAATCTTCTTTCATACCGCAGGATCCATGTCTATTGACGTGTTGGCACATGCCCGCCATTACGGAGTGTTCTATCCCATGCAGTCGTTTTCCAAGGAGCGGTTGGTCGATTTCTCAGTCATTCCCTTGTTTGTAGAGGGAAGCGACGATCAGACCTTGCAGACCGCTTTAGCCTTGGCAGACAGCATCAAGGCAAAAGTCTATCCGTTGTCCAGCGCCGACCGCCAATACCTGCATGTTGCAGCCGTCTTTGCCTGCAATTTCGCCAACCATTGTTATGCGTTGTCGGCAGAGGTGTTGCAACGTCACGGCATAGACTTCCGTGTCATGTTGCCGTTGATCGACGAGACAGCGCGAAAAGTCCATCAGCTCACTCCTGTTGAAGCACAGACAGGTCCTGCCGTTCGCAACGACATGAATGTGGTCACCCACCATCTCGATCTGTTGTCCTCTACACCTTGGTTGGCAACTATCTATGAAGAGTTTTCCAAAGACATACAACGCACAGCATTGACAAAATGATAAACTACGATTTACAAAAGATTCGAGCCGTAATCTTCGATTTGGACGGAGTTCTCTCTGCCGAAACCATCTCACTTGGTGCCGACGGAACCCCTTTGCGTACCGTCAATATCAAAGACGGTTATGCCATTCAACTGGCGGTGAAGATGGGACTCCGTGTGGCCATCATCTCAGGTTGTCTTATCGAGTCAGTACGCAAACGCTATGAAGGCCTGGGAATGACAGACATCCATCTTGGAGCATCCGTTAAGATCAAGGTCTATCAGCAGTTCAAGGAGAAATACGGACTGACCGACGAAGAGGTCATGTTCATGGGCGATGACATACCCGATCTCGAAGTGCTACGCTTGGCAGGCTGTCCTGTATGTCCGCACGACGCCTGTCCCGAAGTCAAGGCAGCCAGTCTTTATGTCAGCGACTACGATGGAGGCTACGGCTGCGGTCGCGACGTATTGGAGCAAGTATTGAAAGCACAAGGCAAATGGCTGAAGAATGAAAAAGCCTTCGGGTGGTAATTCCCTTTACTGAACTTTCGCATGTGGGGAAGTTAAGGGAAGTTAGGGAAGTTAGAGGGAAGTTAGAGGGACAAATGTCCTACGTCTTACGGCAAAAGGCTATTGTCTCTTAACTTCCCGAACGACCGTAGGGAGTGATAACTTCTTTAACTTCAATCAATTCCCTCAGTTTCGCATGTGGGGAAGTTAAGGGAAGTTAGGGAAGTTAGAGAGAAGTTAAGGGACACGACAAATGATGTTAAACAGCAAATACAAGATAATCCTTGCAAGCAATTCTCCGCGTCGTCGCGAATTACTTGCAGGCATTGATGTGGATTTTGAGGTAAGGGTAATACCCGACATCGACGAGAGTTATCCACCATCGCTTCCCGTAGATCAGGTGGCAGGATTTATCTCGCAGAAGAAAGCAGACGCCTATTTGCCGACCCTGCATGATGACGAACTTGTCATTACAGCCGATACCGTGGTTATTGTAGGACAGGAAGTGCTCGGCAAACCAGCCGATGAGGAAGAGGCCCGCACCATGTTGCACAAGCTGAGTGGTAAAACCCATCAGGTGACAACCGGAGTGTGTCTGGTTACCCGTCATCATCGCGAATCGTTTTCTGTCACTACTGATGTCACTTTCAAGACATTGTCAGACGACGAGATTGATTATTACATCCGCACATATCGTCCTTTCGACAAGGCTGGTGCCTATGGCATTCAAGAGTGGATCGGATATATTGGCGTGACTTCCCTTCATGGCAGTTACTTCAATGTGATGGGATTACCGGTGCAACGCATCTATGAGGCGCTTAATAAATGTTAATAGCACACTTATAATATGCATAAATGGTTAAAAAACGTGTTTAAAATGCATTTTGGTGCTGTCAGAGTGTTGCTATTCTGAAATTAAATTGTACCTTTGTACCACGCAACTAGTAATTTTAATCTATATTTATCATTTTCCTCGGGGGAAGCAATCTGTGAAGACGCTTCCCTTTTTCTTTATATCACATAGAAACTACAGAAATTTTTAATGTCACACGGATCACACTCTAAGTTTGCAGAAGAATGCGACGCAGTCGCATAAATGTTAAATAATCAAGGTAAAACTATGATTGCTAAAGACAGTTTCGTACCTTTGTTGTAAAAAGGTAGAATCGGTCTGTCGAAGAGGTA
>NZ_NPIZ01000030.1:0-2397 GCF_002251185.1 Prevotella sp. P5-126 | reverse complement strand
GTTGATCATCTATACTATATACTGTAATATCGTGCAAATGGTGAACTTCATTGTATTCAAGGTAAAAATCAATGAGGTTTTCCACAGCTCCTCCTCGTACGGCAGGAACAGGTAAGATACCAGAAGTAAGTATTGCTATCTTCATTAGTTGTTTATTTATAGTGTCCTAAGTTTAATTTCCATATAATGCGGTCTTTCCATTGTGCAAGTTTTGTCCTAAAGGTTCGTTTCCTGCTATAAAATAACAAATGGAATTTTATCATGTGTTTGGGAAAATCAATCATTGATGTAGGGGTAATCAGAAAGTGATTGTAATCTGAAATTTTATCTTTCATGAATGCCCTATGTTGGAAATGTGCATAGAGAGACTCTTTCTTTTCGATTTTCCCATTGACTATGCGAATCATGTACAAATGTTGACCATCGTGTTCAAACAATACTTGTTGCCATCCTCGCGTTAAACTGTTGAAATGAAAAGCTTGTTTGGGCTTTGAGACGTTGTCAAATGGAGTCTCTAGCCAACAATCATTTGGGCGGCATGCTTTCCATTTGTCGCTACACCCCATATGGTCAAACTCATCGAAGAATGTAATGTTTCTTGTTGTATATGCATCAGTATATTTTTGGAAACCATTTTCTTCTTTCATAAAATATTCATTGGTGTCAGAATCATTTCTGAAAAGAGAAAGATGTCCCCATCCTAATATAAACTTGTATTTTAATACCTCATCAGTAATAAAAGTGCGTATATTTCCATATACAAGGTCTAAGTCACCAAATCCCCAAAAATCATATTGCTTGATGTAATCTTTTAGAATATAGCCATAAGCTGGTTTATATTCGCAAAGCTTGTATGGTCTATCTAATATAATCTGAAAATCGAATGCCTTTTGAACAATTATACGAAAGTCCTCAAATTTCATTTTGTGGACGATAATATTCTTATATGGTGCTATTTCTGTATCGGTAAAGAACATAAAGTCAATACTTGGATTGCGTATAGCTGACGCCCTCCAAATATCGTATTGTGGAGGTAACTTTCCGAAATAGGGGAATATAACAACAATAGATTTCATGGCTTTATTTGAAGAATTTTGATATACGATAAATCACTTTGATACAGAATCTAATCATCTTGACGTTTTTTTCTTCATTACAGAGAGAAAAGAATTTATATAGGGTTGTTTTGTCAATCTTAGATAAAGATGCGTAGTCTTTATACACACCAGGTGCAAGGAAATTCTTCAGATACTGCTGCTTTTCTTCTTGACTTTTTGCGTTTTGACGTTCTGTGATACCTCCAGCTTCTCGTTTACAGATAATGTCTGGAATAAAGATTACTGTCTTTTCTTCTGCTACGATTTTTCTTAAATAGAAAATCCAATCTGAAACGAATTTGTATGATTCGTCATATTGATATTCTTGAAATAAACATTTCTTAAAAAATGTACTTTGATGGGCAAGTGTTTCTTCGTAAAACGTAATCATGGAAAGTCGCATGGGCTCCAATGATACATGACCAAGTTTCAGATCTTCATTATAATGGTAATCATGACCGACAATCATATCTTTTTCAAGATGATAATCTGCCACTTTCTGTAATACATCATTATTATAAAAACAATCTCCAGAATTCATGAAATTAAGATATTCTCCATTGGCAACCTCAATACCCTTGTTCATGGCATTGTAGATACCCTTGTCAGGTTCTGATACCCAATACGTGATTATGTTGGCGTATTCTTTTATGACCTCAACGCTTCCGTCTGTTGAACCACCATCAATGATTATGAATTCGTAATCAGTATATGTTTGATTTACAACACTTTTGATAGTGTTGCGGAGACCTTCCACATTGTTGTAGTTAATAGTAATAATCGAAAATTTCATAAACTTTATATGATATCAATTCAACTTTTAATGCAAAGTTAATGATTATCTGTGAGATATAGTCTAATATTGACGAAAATAATTATCGTTTCTGATTTTTTTCAATATACGATTGAGATTACTTATTTGTGTATAAATCTATGCAGGCAATCTTTGGTTCCTTTTACACAAATACAATAGGATGGAATAGAAATTACAAAATATATTGCCATTCCCGATAAAGCGTATAAAACCCATGTGCCGATATTTTGATACGGATCAATTGGTAAAAGCCTCGTCAAGCATGTTGGTATAATGATGGCAATCAATGAAACAATATAGTTTCTTGTCACAGATTTCCAATAGTTGAAAATGGGCTCCTTAAAGCCTGAATGGTACAAATAACATGGCTTCCAGATTACAACTATCAATAAAAGACTAGTAATCTTACCTAATAGTATTCCTATGATTCCCCATTTTAATCCACAAATTATGGTAATGCTTATATTTATGATTAGTTCTGCCCAT
>NZ_NPIZ01000003.1:0-37825 GCF_002251185.1 Prevotella sp. P5-126 | reverse complement strand
AAGTGGTCAAGCACTTCCTTGGGCAGCACCATACGTGCCAACATTAGCAAACCTTTGTCTTCCATGATGCAAAGGTAAGCATTTCATATGAATCATACTCATTTACCCCTATGAAAAATCTATTGAGCCCGGATTACGGCTCACCCGATAAACCTAGGGGGAATATTGGCTCACCCGATATATCTAGCCGGAAAGCATTTTGATTCTACAGAAAATTTATATCTTTGCACCATGAACAATCAAGGATTATTAGCATCGGCACAGTTGATACTGCCATCAGAGATACTTTCAAATTTTGAAGTAGTACGTGTAGAAAGAATAGGCATCCCTTATTCGCATCTATCTTGACGAATCGGTTAAGGCTGAATATAAAGAGAACCCAGAGATTGAATCCAAAGGGTTCTGTGAAGCCGTAACCATACGTGACTTCCCGATCCGCGACAAAGGTGTTGATCTAATCGTCAGAAGGCGCAAATGGTACGACAAGCAGAACAACCGATACTTCTCCGATTCTTATGAGCTGAAGGCTGAAGGAACCCGCTACTCCAAGGAGTTTGCGGCTTTTTTAAAAGGAGTGTATGGAGACGATCCCTACGACCTCCCGTTCACTTGACCACTATTATCACATAAACGGGGATACGTTTGAAAAGCAATATAAGGAAGTGCTCAGCGGCTATCGCGAATGGGCCGAACTCTCGCATGCAGAAGACTGGCTTGTCTTTCCCGAAAACATAGGTGAAAGCATCTGCATTGACGAAACGGCTCCAAACAACGGTGAACTGTACACGATAGTAAGCAACAGAACTTCACATGGGGGTAAAGGTACCATCATTGCTATTATAAAAGGTGTGGCGGCAGATGTTTTCACAGAAATACTTATGCGCATTGACGAGGACAAGAGACTGATGGTTAAGGAGATAACAATGGACATGTCGAATTCCATGCGACTTATAGCCAGACGCTGTTTCCCGAATGCAATGCGTACCATAGACCGCTTCCATATACAGAAACTTGCATGTGATGCCTTGCAGGAGATGCGCATCGCACATAGATGGGACGCTATTCAAGCAGACACGGACGCCAGGGAAGAGGCCAAATGTTTGGGTGAAGCATACACTCCAATTGTGCTTGCAAACGGTGACACCCACAAGCAGTTGTTGGCTCGCAGCAGATATTTGCTTTTCAAATCTGCCGACAAATGGACAGAAAGTCATAGACAAAGAGCTGAGGTGCTCTTTGAAACGTATCCTGATCTTAAAGAAGCATATTCGCTTACGCATATTCATTAAGAATGATATTTTCCAAGAATACCGTCAAAGATGCTGCAAGACTCTCGCTTGCACGCTGGTATAACAAAGTGGACGACTCTGGCTTTAAGAGTTTCAATGTTATTGCCGCCACGCTTTACGAGCATTATGATGAAGTCTTGAACTTCTTTGTCAACAGGGCAACTAATGCTTTTGCAGAGTCATTCAATGCTAAAATTAAGGCGCTTAGAGCTGCTTTAAGGGGAGTAACGGATATAAAGTTCTTTCTTTTCAGACTTACAAAGCTATATGCTTAATTCCCCTGGTTTGTCGGGTGCGCCATTAAATGGGAGGGAACTTGCAAAAATAAATAGGAGAGAAACGATGCTTCTCTCCTACTCTATATTGTTGCATGCTATTGCTTATTGCATATCATATACAACCTGCATGAGCTTCTTGCCGATTTCGTCAGCCTCTTCCATGGTTGGGGCTTCACTATACACCCGGATGATAGGCTCGGTATTGGACTTACGCAGATGTACCCATTTGGTGGGGAAATCAATCTTCACACCGTCGATATCGTTAACATGGGCTGTGGCGTCGGCAGAGAACATCTGCTTCACCTTGACGAGGATGGCGTCAACATCGGTATCAGGAGTGAGGTCGATGCGATTCTTGGCTATCTGATAGTCGGGGAACTGAGCACGCAGTTCGCTAACCTTACAGCCTTTCTGGGCAAGAGAGGTAAGGAAGAGGGCTATGCCTACAAGGGCATCACGACCGTAATGACATTCGGGATAGATGACTCCACCGTTTCCTTCGCCACCAATAACAGCATCTACTTCCTTCATCTTGGTAGTCACGTTTACTTCGCCTACGGCTGATGCGTAATAAGTTCCTCCATGACGCTCTGTGACATCGCGCAGGGCACGAGTGGATGACAGGTTGCTGACGGTATTGCCTTTGGTCTTCGACAGGACGTAGTCTGCCACGCTGACGAGCGTGTATTCTTCGCCAAACATACGACCATCTTCACAGATGAAGGCGAGGCGGTCAACATCGGGGTCAACAACAATACCGAGGTCGTATTTACCGGTTTTCATCTCGTCCATGATGCCTTGAAGGTTTTTCTCCAGGGGTTCGGGGTTATGGGCGAAATCACCTGTAGGTTCGCCATTAAGTATGGTGTATTCCACTCCCAGCTCATCAAGGAGTTTAGGGAGAATGATGCCTCCTACGCTATTGATAGTATCGACACATACTTTGAAGCCAGCCTTTTTGATAGCTTCCTGATCTACGAGGTCAAGTCCAAGTACTTCTTCTATGTGCCAACTGTCGGCTTCGTCGCAATTGATATAATGACCGAGGTGATCTACATCGGCATAATCGAAGCACTCACTTTCTGCCGTTGCCAACACTTCAGCGCCATCGGCAGCGGTAAGAAACTCTCCATTGCTGTTGAGCAATTTGAGGGCGTTCCACTGGCGTGGATTATGTGAGGCGGTAATGATGATACCACCATCGGCACCGAGCATGCTTACAGCCAGTTCTGTGGTAGGTGTAGTGGCGAGACCGATATTGACCACATCGAATCCCATACCGATGAGTGTGCCACAAACCACATTATCGACCATTACTCCCGACATGCGAGCGTCACGTCCTACGACGATGGTTGGACGATGGTTGTTGAAATCGGCTTTAGCACCATTATTGCCCTGCTTTTTGATGAACTGGGCATAAGCCGTTGTGAACTTTACAATGTCAAGAGGATTAAGCGTATCGCCTGTGGGACCTCCTATAGTTCCACGGATACCAGAGATAGACTTGATGAGTGTCATGATGTTGGTTTATATTAGTGTGATTTTAATTGTCTCGTTGATAGGTAATGACGTAAAAGGCAGGATAAACCGACTGACTGGCAGTCTGTGTGCCTTGTGAATGGGGTACGATAAGTTTCACCTTAGCAATCTCGTCACCTTCCTGGAGGGGGCGTCCTACGTTGATATAAAGCAAGGGGACAAGCCATCCGGAGGGTACGGAAGATGTGCCGTGGTAGAGTTGCATCATGCCCGAAACGAAGGATGCCTGGAAGGTGCTTCCATTGCGCTGTACGGTCATCTTATCCACATACTGTGACACGTCGATATACTGACCATTCATATAGATGGTTCCTACTATATCGTTGCGGATGAGCATAGAGTCGGTCAGGATATTTGTTTCAGAGAAGCGACAGAGCACGTTGACGGTTTTTCCACTCTCTACCTGCTGTCCGCAGCCTTTACGGATAATCTGCATATAGACGCCACTCTTGTCGAGCAACACATATTGATTTTTCTTAAGATCAGTGGTTTGTCCTTGTTCTTCAAACTGTTTTTCACTAATGACGTTGATAGCCGAATCGACAAGAAATTTGCTGATAGCCTGTCGTTCCTTCTTTTTCAAGTCGCTATAGGTTTCATAGTCGTTACAAGCTGCAAAGAGCGATACGACCATCGCCAGTAGCATCAGATAGGATGTTTTTTTCATTCTTTGTTGTTACTATTGGGTTTATCGGCACAAAATTACGAATTATTCCGCAATTATTGTCACGTTTAGACTACTTTAACTTGTCTTCGTATGCCAAAAAAGCTCTTTCCACCACTTTCACGGCCTCTTCTATGGTGCAATGCAACTTGCCACCTGAGGCATTGAGGTGTCCTCCCCCGTTGAAAAAGTCGGCAGCCATCAAGTTGCATGGGAAATCATCAACCGAGCGAAGGCTTACCATAACGAGATTGGGTTTCTCAGTATCTTCTCGAAGCGAGATAGAAAGTCGTAATCCTTTAATTTGCAATGGCATATTAACAATTCCCTCCGCATCTCCTTTAATGAAGTTGAAGTTTTTTTGGTCTTCACGCGTGAGGGTGTAATAGGCAGCGTGACGCTTAGCATCAACCACGAGGCGATTGCACAACACATGGCCTACAAGGCGCAGGCGCGACTCGCTGTAATTATGATAGACATTACGATAAATCTTATCCTTATTGATGTGCTTGGTCAGGAGTTGGCTGATGATATAAAATGTCTCAGGCGAGTTGGAGTTGAAAGTAAACCCTCCTGTATCTGTCATCATGCCACAATAGACGGCTGTTGCAAAATGGCGTCCGAGCTGTTCAAACAGTCCCAACTGCCAAGCCACACGGAACACAAGTTCGCTGGCAGATGACATATTGGGATGGGACACGCAGACCTGACACGCTATGCTGGGGTTGAGATGATGGTCTATGAGTACACGGGGTGCAGTACATGCCTCCAGGGCGGCTTCCATATCGTCGGTACGAGACAGAGCGTTGAAATCGAGACAGATTACAAGGTCAGCTATTTTCAACACCATATCGACATAATCGCTTCGCTTATCGTAGCGTACTATCTTTTCGGTATTAGGCAACCATTGCAGATAGTCTGGAAACTGGTCAGGTACCACCATTACGGGTTCCTTGCCCATGCACTTGAGAACTTCTGCCATTCCCAATACCGAACCTATGGCGTCACCATCAGGACTGACATGACAGCATAAAACGATGTTGTTGGCATGATGTATAAGGGAGCGCAGTTTACTGCACTCCCCTTCAGTCATAATGTTATTCAGCATCAAAACAATTTGTTAGGATAGACACCTTCATTTACCAGTTTCTTAATTCTCTTCACGGTATCTTCACGGTCGGCTGCGTAGGTCACTCCAAACCACTTAGAGGTGGTGTCTAGTACCTTAACGGTAGCAGTCTTCTCGTTGATGAGTTTGTTGACCATCAATGGAATGAAAAATTCTGCCTTCAGATTTTCTATGTTCTTCGGATCTGAGAGGAATGCTTTAAACTCATCCTGTGAATAGTTGAAATAGTCGGGAGTGAAGCCCCACATGTTCATTGACACAGGAGTATTGTCTGCTACTTCAATCCATTTACCATTTTCATCCTTATAGCGGATGGCTTCTGTTACTGCACCGGCATTTGAACCATCTTCTGCGCAACGTACAATCTCGGTACGTTCAACAACGGTTGTCAGATGTCCTTCTGCATCGGTAGAGCAGATGCCGCGTGCTACGGTACCATTCTCGCTCAGGGTGTTTCCTACGCGGAATCCAACCATAGCATACTGGTTTTTAGCACCTTCAGGCAGTTCGCTAAGGAACTTTCCGATGACCATAAAGGCGTCGCGATTATAGAAGTCATCGCAGTTGATGACACAGAATGGTTCTTTGATAACATCCTTACCCATCAGTACGGCATGATTGGTACCCCATGGTTTCTGTCGTCCTTCTGGAACGCTAAAGCCTTCGGGTAATGCGTCAAGTGCCTGGAAGCAGAGTTCGCATGGAACCTTATGTTGATACTTAGCAAGAATCTGTGTACGGAACTGCTCTTCAAAGTCTTTTCTGATTACCCATACGATTTTGCCAAATCCGGCTTGTATGGCATCATAGATACTATAGTCCATAATGGTTTCACCATTAGGTCCCAGTCCGTCAAGTTGTTTGAGTCCGCCGTAACGACTTCCCATTCCGGCAGCCAATAAGAATAATGTAGGTTTCATAATTCTGTTAATTCTGATAGATTATATTTTTCTGCAAAGGTACGAATAAGTGAGCGGAATACAAAAAGAAAAACACGTTTTCTTTTTTTATTCCCGAACGAAAGTACCTTGGTACAAGCGAAAGAAAGAACCAAAGCGCGTTAGCTCTGAGGTTCTTTCTCTTTCACCGTAACTTTAGCTTTTACGGGACGGCTCTCGTTAGCAAGTCTGTTGAGTGCCGTTACATAATAGACATATCGTCCTGGTTCTCCAACAATCTCATGATGACAATCAGCTGTGATGCAAACGATATGTGAGGCATCATCGAGATTGACCGGTTCGCCTTTTGCAAAGTGATATACCACATAGCGTACAGCCTCATTCTGCCATGCCTTACCCTTGGGTGGTGTCCAGAAAAGCACCTGCTGGTTGGCAATACGTAAAGGTTTGAGTTTACGTACCTTTTTAGGAGCCTTATCACACAGATGGGGCATAAGGGGTTGAAGTGCGGGTTTCTTCCAATACACCTGTCGAAGATTGGTGCCATAGTTGCCAACATTATCTACGGCAGCTTTCGCATACCACAACACCGTACCTTGTATTCCAGGCAATTCTGCATGATATTTCATCTTGGCAGGCAACTGATTGCGACTGGGTTGTTCCGGGTCAGGAAACTTCACGGTACGCTCCACATCCTCGCCGATAAATAGCGGACGCGCAGCGGCATGATCATTCCACCATTTCACGAGTTCGGCATAATCAGCCGCAGGATGACCAATCTGCCAATACAGCTGTGGAACTGTATAATCAACCCATCCGTTGTCTATCCATTTGATGACATCGGCATAGAGATCATCATAGTTTTGAAGACCGCGTGTACGGCTTCCTTCTGGGTCGTTCGCTTTATTACGATAGATGCCGAAAGGACTCACTCCAAATTTCACCCATGGCTTGACCCGATGGATCGTTGTGTTGAGTTGCTCTATCAACAGGTCAACCTGATAGCGTCGCCAATCACCACGATTGCTGAAGCCTTGGGGATCAGCCTTATACTGTGCGTCATCAGGAATATCCACTCCTGCCACAGGATAAGGATAGAAATAGTCATCGATATGAAGTCCGTCGATATCGTAACGTTTCACGATGTCCTCAACTACTTTACAGATATAATCACGATTCTCCTGAAGAGCAGGATTCATCACCACTAATCCGTCATAGCGAAAGCTCCATTCTGGATGTTTTGTCACGATATGGTTTGAAGCCAACATGTAAGACGACTTAGTCTTGGCACGATATGGGTTGATCCAGGCATGGAGTTCCATGCCCCGCTTATGACATTCATCAATCATCCATTGCAAAGGATCCCAATAAGGCACAGGTGCTTTTCCCTGTACTCCTGTCAGAAAATGACTCCATGGCTCTATGCTGCTTTCGTAGAGTGCATCACATGCTGGACGAACTTGAAATATAATGGCGTTGGCACCATCTTTCTGCAGTTCATCCAGTTGGTAGGCAAGTGTTTTCTGCATCTGTTGCGTTCCCATGCCTTGAAACTGTCCGTTGACACATTGAATCCATGCGCCACGGAATTCACGTTTTACAGACTGTGCCGACAGTCCTAAAGATATCAGCATACACATGATGCCGAGGAGGATAATGTTTTTTCTCATATTGCTCATTGTGCAGTATCATTAAAGAAATCTTTTTTCTGACTACGCGCTTCGTCGAGCGAAAGCAGTTGTTGCTGTTGTTGTTGATAATCGTCGCGCAGGTGTTGGTAACGCTCGTCAAGTCCGTTGACGATCTGAGTCTTTTCGGTTTCGCTCATCAAGCGGGCAGCAACGGTTGCGTTTTGCGAAGCATCCTTCATCCACACCACAGGGCCTCCATAGACGGGTGCAATCTTCAATGCCACATGGAGTTCGCTCGTTGTGGCTCCACCTATCATGATCGGGATATGAAGTCCTGCACGTTGCATTTCACGCGCCACGTTGACCATCTCTTCCAGACTGGGTGTTATCAGTCCTGAGAGTCCTATCATATCGACGCCCTCTTCTATGGCTTTCGCCACAATCTGTTCGGCAGGAACCATGACACCCATATCTACAATATCATAACCATTACAAGCCATGACGACCGCTACGATATTCTTACCAATATCATGAACGTCGCCTTTGACCGTAGCTAACAATACTTTTCCTGCCTTACGGTCGCTATCGCCCTTCTCTTGTTCGATATAGGGTTGTAGAATCTGCACAGCCTGTTTCATGGTTCGTGCAGTTTTTACCACCTGTGGCAGAAACATCTTGCCTTGTCCGAAGAGTCGTCCCACCTCATTCATACCCGCCATTAGCGGTCCTTCGATGATCTCTACCGCACGTGCGTACTGTTGCAGTGCTTCTTCCAGATCAGAGGCAAGATAGTCGCCCACACCTTTTATCAACGCCTGTTGCAACCTACTTTCCACATTCCCTTCACGCCATTGTTCTTTGCGTTGGTTTGTTGCGGCATCAGCAGGTGTCTGTGCTTTGAGGGCCTGTTGTTGTTCCAAGAGTTTGTTTGCCAACTGCGTGAGTTCATCGGCAGCTCCTGCATGACGATTAAGAATCACATCCTCAATAACCTTCAGTTCATCGGCAGGAATATCGGAATAGAGCACTTTCGTGGCAGGATTGACAATACCGAAATCCATTCCCCGTTGAATGGCATGATAGAGGAATACCGCATGCATGGCTTCGCGGATGTAATTATTTCCACGGAAGGAGAAAGAGAGATTGCTGACACCCCCGCTCACATGGGCACCAGGAAGGTTTTTCCTGATCCATTCGGCAGCACGGATGAAGTCGAGCGCATAACTGTCATGTTCTTCCATACCTGTTGCCACAGCCAGAATATTAGGGTCGAAGATTATATCGAGCGGATTAAATCCAACACGTTCTGTAAGAATACGATATGACCGCTCTGCAATCTCAATACGTCGTTCAAAACTGGTCGCTTGACCTTGTTCATCGAAGCACATCACCACAACTGCCGCCCCATAGCGTTTGACGTCCTGTGCATGGCGTATAAACACCTCTTCTCCTTCTTTCAGCGAAATGGAGTTGACGATGGATTTACCCTGTACACATTGCAGTCCGGCAGTAATCACCTGCCAATCTGAAGAGTCGATCATCACAGGAACTGCAGCAATATCGGGCTCTGACGCAATGCGATTGAGGAAATTGACCATTTCGCTCTTCGCATCAAGCAGTCCATCGTCCATATTGACGTCAATGACCAAGGCCCCATCCTCCACTTGTTTGCGGGCAATGGCAACAGCCTCATCGTATTGTTTCTCTTTGATGAGTCGCAAGAACTTACGCGATCCTGCCACATTACACCGTTCACCAACGTTGACAAAATGGACCTCTGGAGTCACCTCCAGCAATTCAAGTCCACTCAGTTGCATATAGGGAGACGCTTCAGCCGGACGATGCGGTGTCTTTCCAGCAACAAGCGGGAGGTATTCGGCAATGAAGTGTTCGTCAGTACCGCAGCATCCGCCGATGATATTGACAAGTCCCTCGTCAATCATAGCGCCAATCTTCGGAGCCATGGACTCAGGAGTCTCATCATAGAGTCCCATTGAGTTGGGGAGTCCTGCATTGGGATAGGCACTAATATAATAAGGAGCACGTCGTGCCAGTTGGCGAAGGAATCCTATCATCTGGTCTGCACCGAAAGAGCAGTTGAGACCTACCGAAAAGATAGGGTAACTGCTGATGCTGGCAAGGAAAGCCTCAAGTGTTTGTCCGCTGAGCGTTCGTCCTGCAAGGTCGCTCACGGTAGCGCTAACCATGATAGGCAGTTCGATATTGCGTTGTGTCATTACCGCCATGGCAGCATCTATAGCCACTTTAGCGTTCAGCGTATCAAATACCGTTTCGATGAGAATAGCATCCACCCCACCCTCAACAAGTGCGTCCATCTGCTCTACGTAGGCATCATAGAGTTGGGGGTAAGTCAATTCGCGGGCGGCAGGATTACTGACATCGGGAGACATTGAGCAGGTTTTATTGGTAGGTCCCACACTACCAGCCACGAATCGTGGTTTATCGGGTGTGGAAAATTCGTCTGCCATACGTCGGGCGATACGAGCACCGGCAAGGGCCACTTCGTGACAACGGTCTTCCATGTGGTAGTCCGCCTGCGAAATACGTTGTGCATTGAAAGTATTTGTCGTGATGATATCAGCCCCTGCAATAAGATATTTTTTGTGAATATCCTCTATCACATCAGGACGTGTCAGACAGAGGATATCGTTATTCCCACGCATCTGTCCACGTTGGTTGGTATAGATATTTCCACGAAAGTCCTGTTCAGTAAGTTCATACTTCTGAATCATCGTTCCCATAGCTCCATCAAGCACAAGGATGCGTTGTTTGGCAATTTCTTTGAGTGTTGTCATTTAGTAGTGTTTCATTGCACGGTCCATTTCCCTGCGGTCTTCTTTCTCTTTGAGGGTCTGACGCTTGTCAAACTCCTTTTTACCCTTACAGAGTGCAATATCCATCTTAGCGCGTCCGTGTTCATCAATAAACACGAGAAGTGGCACGATAGTATAACCCGTCTGTTTGGTGGCAGACTGCAATTTCTGTATCTCACGTTTGGTAAGCAGGAGTTTGCGGTCTCGTTTCATCTCATGGTTGTTGTATGAACCATAGAAATAGGGTGACACATTCATGCCCTTGACCCATATTTCTCCATTATGTATAAAGCAATAGGTATCTACCAGACTCGCTTTACCAAGTCTGATAGACTTTATTTCTGTACCTGTCAGTACGATTCCTGCGGTATATGTTTCAATAAAGAAGTATTCGAACGAAGCCTTCTTGTTTCTTATCTGCACAGGACTTTTCTTACGTATTTTCTCGTCGTCCTTATTCATAGCAATCTTCTCATTCGTTTGTCACAACGACAAAATGATCGATGTGTTGGTCTATATATGTTGCAATTTGTGAGGTCCACTCTTCTTCCTTTTCTACAAAAGTATCGTCAAGGTCATCAAACTCCGGCATTTGCTCAAAAAGTGCCATAAACTCCTCTTCACTGCACTCCCGCTCAATGGTAACATGATATTTCTCATAGAGCGTATGTGCATCGTATATGAGTTTGGAGAGGTCACGAAGTCCCCACTGTTTGATGGCCTTGGCAAATGGATTTTTGAAGATAAAAGGTCCGTAACCATTGTGGATGAGCTGTACAAAACCACCGTCCATTACCTCTTCATGGAGTGCATTCCACGCCAACAGGGTTATTTGGTCTGCATTGAGCATGCCCATATTATCTGCTGTAAGCTGTCCTCCTATGGCTTGGTGTATGGCGTTGACGAAAGCATCGACGAAGGCATCCATACCTTCTTCGGCAGCCTGTCTCAGCGTCAGGTCTTGTATTTTAACTTCGTTTGACATAGATATTTTGTTTGATGTATAGTTATGGATTATATCAGTTATCTTGATAGGCCTCTTCTCCTATCTGCTCACGTGCGCCGATAGTGAGTTTGCGTAAGTCGTAATAAGAACCGTTGTAGATATTGAAATCAACATCCCCTTTGATGCCCGGCAAACGTCCCACATCGGTATGTTGCCAGAACTTCCAGTTACCTTGATACTCCACCTTGTCCACATAATAGTGAGCAATCCAATAGGGATATTGGTCGAAGACAGGGTCGCTGAGGTAACGCATCTTAAATTTATAATAAGTATAGATGATGGGCTTCACACCATATTGGTGTTCTACCAGCTGCAACCAGAGTAGAATGCTCTCCTTAAACTCTTGGTCGGTTTGAGTGTTTGGTTTCTTCTCTACGTCTAATACCGGTGGCAAATCGCCATTCTCCAGTTTCACTTCGCTGATAAAATGCTCGGCTTGGTCTTTTGCCGATGACCGAACACTATAGAAATGATAGGCGCCTCGTGTAAAGCCGTGTTCTCGAGCCTGTTCGAAATTATCATGAAAGTTTTCGTCTATCAGACTGGCACCTTCTGTGGCTTTGATCATAACGAACCGGATGGGGTATTTATCTATCATTCCATTGTCACGAAGTTCGTCCCAGTCAATCTCTCCCTGATGATGAGAGATGTCGATACCGTGAATTTCATAACCTTCCGGGTAATTGACGTCACCATAGAGTGCACGCCATCGGAAGCCGAAGGGTCCAACAAAGATATAGTAGAAAAACCAAATATACGCCGCTACAAGTAAGAATCCGCCTAACCACCAGGACCATCCTGGAAGACGACGTAACAAACGCACAAAGAGCCCTGGCCGCTTGCGGCGGACAGGACTCGATATGCGTCTTTTATGTTGCTTTCTACGTGAAGTCGGCATAAATCAGATTAAGCCTGCTCCAAAGCCAGTGTTCTGGTTGTCTGATCACATACTTCTGATGGACCCCAGTACTGGATTGGGCCGGGATAAACATAAGCAGTCTCTTTAGCCCACTGCGCTCTATGAGCGGCAAAGAACTTGAATGGTGCACCATCAAGCTCTACAAGAGCCTTGCGGATAACGGGCTTGTTCTTACCATTACGACGCTCAATGTTCATCATCATAGTGATGGGCACACCACCGGCAATCCATTGTTCTGCAGGTGCTGTTGTGTTCTTGATGATTGACATATAACCAGTCTTGCCATTAGCAATCAGGCGTGAAGCGTTGAAACCGAGTGAATAGCAATAGTCTGCATCATAGTTTGATGGAGCAGCGCAACGGCCTTCGTAACCAAAGAAGTGATGCTGTGCAGCAAACTTACCATTGTACTTACCCTCTTTCGCCCAAAGAGCAAGTTTAGCCTCAACCATGCAAGAGAGGAGCTTCTCTGTTTCGATCAATGACACCTGAACGTTTCCATGAGGGTCGCGGTCGAGACAAAGCTGACGAGCCACGTCTGCAGGAAGTGATTCGAGTACTGCGAGGTTGTCCTTGGCAATAGCGTTCTTTACGAAAGAAATCTGTTCTTCTGCATTAGCAAATACGCGAGGCTCACCTGTTGCAGGATCAGTCAGTACTTCGTTCAGTTCGGCAATCAGTTTCTTGATAGCAGGAATGAACTCGATAAGTCCTTCTGGAATAAGTACGGTACCGAAGTTATTACCTTCGTTGGCACGGACTACCACTGCATTTGCGATGTAGGTTACAACATCGTCAAGTGACATTTCCTTAGCCTCTACCTCTTCTGAAATCAGACAGAGATTTGGCTGGGTCTGAAGTGCACATTCCAAAGCAATGTGTGAAGCAGAACGACCCATCAGTTTGATGAAGTGCCAATATTTGCGGGCTGAGTTACAGTCACGCTCAATATTACCAATGAGTTCACTATAGGTCTTACAAGCGGTATCAAAACCAAACGAGGTCTCAATCTGAGCGTTCTTCAAGTCACCGTCAATAGTCTTAGGACAACCAATTACCTGTACGCCGTATTTCTTTGCAGCATAATACTCTGCAAGAACACAGGCATTTGTATTAGAGTCGTCACCGCCAATGATAACCAAAGCCTTGATGCCAAGCTCACGAAGGATTTCAATACCCTTCTCGAACTGATCTTCCTTTTCCAATTTGGTACGTCCAGAACCGATAATATCGAAACCACCGGTATTACGGTAGTTGTCCATGATCTCGGCTGTTATTTCCATATAATTATGGTCAACCAAACCGCCAGGACCAAGAATAAATCCATACAGTTTATTTGCTGGGTTAAGAGACTTGACACCGTCAAAAAGACCAGAAATAACATTGTGTCCGCCAGGAGCCTGACCACCAGAAAGGATAACACCTACGTTAAATGCAGGCAGCTGTGTGGCTTCACCTGGTTCAAAGGTAATTACAGGCATTCCATAAGTGTTAGGGAACAATGCCTTGATCTCATCCTGATTTCCTACTGATTGTGTTGGTTCACCCTCTACAGCTTTTACAGCTCCCTGAAGAGCCTTGGGTAATTTGGGCTGATAAGCAGCTCTTGCAATTTGCAATGCACTTTTTTCCATAAGTTGATTTTATTTACTTTTTGAATAATGAACTCTTTTTTGGGTTACAAAAGTAGTCATTTTCTTCAAAAAATAAGAATTAAAATGGCAAAAAACACATTTTTAATATTTTTTTAAACGATAAAGATTGTAAATTAGAATATTATCTGTATCTTTGAACAAAAATTAAAATAAATCACAAAAAAAACAAAGGAGGAATATTATGGCAAACAAAAGAGCACTAAAAAAGAACGTCAATCTGATCTGTGATGAACTTTACATCGATTTTATTGCCGCTTCACTTTATGGCAATACCCATGACGATAAAATTTTAGCAAATATTCTAGAGACAATAGACAAGATGCAAAGCAATACGCTCAGCCGCATTTCTCATCCGGAACCAGGCATGAGCAAAGGCAAATATTTCAAAGACCTCAAAATACAATTCAAGACTTCTGTCCTTGAAATAGCAGATCAAATCAGCAATCTCTAAATAATGAATATGTGGAAATCATTCTGTAACTGGCTGTTATATAAACGTATGGGGTGGACTGTAGATGTCACAGAACCCCACCCCGACAAATACATCATTTGCTTAGCTCCACACACCAGCAACTGGGACTTTCTTATTGGACAACTGTATGCTGGAGCAAATAGCATCAGCAGTAACTTTCTCATGAAGAAAGAATGGTTCTTCTGGCCTCTGGGACCTATTTTCCGACGTATGGGAGGCATTCCTGTATGGCGTTCAAAACACACAAGCATGACCGATAACTTGGCAGAATATGCCAAGCAATCAAAATGTTTTCATCTCACCATTACACCAGAGGGAACACGATCGCCCAATCCAGAGTGGAAGAAAGGCTTTTATTATATTGCTTTGAAAGCAGGAATACCTATTCTGCTTTATGGAGTAGATTACAAGAAACGACGCATCCAGTGCACCAAGACCATTATTCCTAATGGCAATATTGACGACCAGATGCATGAAATAAAAATATATTTCAAAGATTTCCAAGGTAAGAAACCTGAGAATTTCTGTTTAGGAGACATCTGATGAAAAAACTGACGCTGATACTATTGCTGGTTTGTATGCTGCCAAAAGGGACATATGGACAGACTACAGACGATGCACTATTACGTAATCGCTTAGAATCATATTTTTCTCACTACAAACCCATTGGCGCGCAGTTCTCACGGCGCGCCCATCTGTCTGCATGCGAAATTGATACTACTGAGAGAAACATCACGATACTGGCCAATGAGACGTTTGCCGAACAGGCATTCACGCCGCAGTCGGTAGAACGTATCGAACAGGAGGTACGAAAACTGTTGGTTGGACAGTATGCGGACTACAGTTTCTCGATACTTACCCACAACAGAGATATTCACGAACTCATCCCCAACCGACTACGCGAAAAACCGGATAAGAAGCGCCAATGGAACCATATCGACTACCAAGGAGCACCATGGGTCAGAAACGTTTCCTCACCTATTAGTATCCGACATGGTCTGGATGGACGTCATGTGGCATTATGGGCAAGCCATGGCTATTATTACAACATTGCCAAAGAAGAATGGGAATGGCAACGTCCACGCCTTTTCGCCACAAGCGAGGACTTATATACGCAAACCATCGTAGTGCCCTACCTCATTCCTATGTTGGAAAATGCAGGAGCCATTGTGTTTACCCCGCGCGAAAGAGTATGGCAGAAAGAAGAAATCATCGTGGATAACGACGGTTCGAAGCGCAACTATATCGAAGCGACTGCCAGCAACAAATGGAAAAACACCCCCAACAGCGGATTTGCTTTCCACCAGGGGCCTTATGTAGATGGGGAGAATCCCTTTCAGGCGGGAACAGCACGCATGGTGAAGACGACGGGCAGCAAAACCCGCTATTCCCTTGTCAGTTATCAGCCCGAATTTCCCCGTACTGGAAAATATGCCGTTTATGTCAGCTATCAAACATTACCCAACAGTATTGACGATGCTCACTATACCGTATGGCACCGAGGAGAACGAACTGAATTTCGTATCAACCAACGCATGGGCGGAGGAACATGGGTCTATCTCGGAACATTCGAATTTGACAAAGGGTATAGTGAATTCAACCGGATAACCCTCACCAACCACAGCAGCAAGAACGGCGTGATTACAACCGATGCTGTCAGGTTTGGCGGAGGAATGGGCAATATTCAACGGGGAGATCGGGTCAGCGGAATGCCTCGGGCTTTGGAAGGCGCACGCTATTATGCCCAATGGGCAGGAATGCCATACAGCGTCTATAGTTCAAAAAACGGACAGGATGACTATGGCGACGATATCAACGCCAGATCCAACATGGTCAACTATCTGGGGGGCGGTTCACCATTCATGCCCGATAGTGCCGGACTCCATGTACCCATAGAACTCTCATTGGCTGTCCATTCCGATGCAGGACTCCGTCGCGACGGACGAAGTCTGATAGGCACACTATCAATCTGTACCACCGATTTCAACGAAGGACTGCTGGGAAGCAAAGTGTCCCGACTGGCTTCGCGTGATTATGCCGATGCCCTTTTGGATGGTATTGTTACTGACATGCGGTATAAGTATGGAAAATGGAACCGTCGTGAAATATACGACCGAAACTACTCTGAAACCCGTCAACCCGAAGTGCCGAGTGCTATCATCGAAACGCTCTCTCACCAGAATTTTGCGGATATGCGCTATGCCCTCGACCCCAATTTCCGCTTCACGCTGGCACGTTCACTCTACAAGACTACGTTGCGCTTCATGAGTGAAATGCACAATAAAGAATATGTCGTCACCCCATTGGCTCCTACCAATTTCCGCATCAGCCTTGACAACAAAGGTATGGCGCGTCTGGAATGGGACGGCGTGGATGATCCACAGGAGAAGACTGCCTCGCCCTCTGGATACATTATATATAAAGGTATAGAAGGTATGGATTTCGACAATGGTACCGTGGTCCGCAGCAGAAACAATTACGAGGTCCGACTGGAACCCGGATTGCTTTACCACTTCAAAGTGGCTGCCTTCAACGATGGCGGCAAGAGTTTCACAACAGAGACTCTTTCAGCTGTCTATCAGCCTGAAGCAAAGGGAAACATTCTCATCATCAACGGATTCAACCGACTGTCTTCACCTGCCGTGAGATTCTCTGACACCGAACAGGGTTTCGACCTGGACGAAGACCCTGGAGTAACAAGAGGTTGCATGCCTGGATGGATGGGACGCCAGTTGAATTTCGACAATAACAGCAGGAGCTTTGGCGACAGCGGAGACGAGATGGCTGGGACTTTCTTGGCTGGTAACGACTTCAACTATGTTTCAACTCATGCCAAGGCGATTGTTGCGGCAGGAAAATACAATATCGTCAGCGCTTCGGTAAAAGCCGTGGAAAGCAAACAGTTGCCGTTGGAGCAATTCGACATGATTGACCTGCTATTAGGACTGGAGCGTGACGATGCACACAGTTTGGTATATTATAAAACCATGAAGCCCACCCTGCAACATCTGTTGCGCCAGTACGCCAACCATGGCGGTTCTCTACTGGTGAGCGGCGCCTACGTCGGTTCTGATATGAAATCAGACGAAGACAAGAACATGCTCGCAGAGGTATTGAAATGCCAAAGTGCCTCGCCTTACAAGGCTGCCAACGACAGCATCACGGGCATGGGAACCACCTTCGATTTTTACCATCAGATGAACGAAGAGCATTATGCGGCAACGGCAGCAGACGTCATAAACCCCGTAGGGAAATCCTTTGCCGCCATGCGCTATGCAGACGGTCAAACGGCAGCTGTTGCCTATCAAGGCAACGACTATCGCGCCTTGACCATGGGATTCCCCTTCGAATGCATCAAAAGCGATAAAAAGCGCAATACACTCATGCGTGGCATGATCAATTTCCTGATCAACAGACAGTAATAACTCAAAACAAAACAATATTAACTCAAAAAATCAACAATCTATGTACAGAATCCAGAGCAACCCCACAGGAACCCGCAGTATAGAAGTCAGCGAGCAACACCTTACAACAATCGAGAAGTATCAACTCTTCCGCGATCTTATTGACTCCAATGGGTATATTGACGAACAGGTTTTAGACAAACTCAAACTCAACATTCGCGCCCTGCTCGAATCTGAAGCCACAACAGACAAGGCACTTCTTGACCTTTGCCTCGACGTCATCTACCATCATAACATGAAAGCTTTCGGCTTGCAACAGCTCATTCTGCTGTTCATCAACTGGAAGAACCAAAACGAAGATCCTATCGGAGTGGACGCTGACGTCATACAGGGCACTCCCCTCAACTAAAATACATATACATTGGCAAACAGCAAATATCAACTGACAGACTTTCTTCCTACTACGAAGAAAGAAATAGAACTACGCGGCTGGACAGAACTCGACGTTATTCTGTTCAGCGGAGACGCTTATGTAGATCACCCGTCGTTTGGCGCAGCAGTCATCGGACGCATACTGGAAGCCGCCGGCTATAAAGTGGCTATCGTACCACAGCCCGACTGGCATGGTGATTACCGTGACTTTAAGAAACTGGGACGACCACGCCTGTTTTTCGGCATCTCACCGGGATGTATGGATTCCATGGTCAATAAATATACAGCCAACAGACGGTTGCGTTCCGAAGATGCATACACCCCTGACGGGCGACATGATATGCGTCCTGAATATCCAACGGTGGTCTATAGTAATATTCTCCGTCAGCTCTACCCCGATGTCCCTATCGTACTTGGAGGCATCGAGGCTTCGTTGCGACGCCTCACTCACTACGACTATTGGCAAGACCGATTAAGGCCGTGCCTGCTTTGTGACGCACCGGCTGATATCATCTCATACGGTATGGGAGAGAAAACCATTCTTGAAATTGCCCGTTGCTTAAACGATGGACTGCCCCTATCTTCGCTTCACGAATTGCCCCAGGTCGTCTATCTTGCCCGTCGCAACGAAATTGTCGATGGCATCAGCGATCATGATATCGTGCTCCATAGCCACGAAGACTGTCTTAGAGACAAGCGGAAACAAGCCGAGAATTTCCGGCACATCGAAGAACAGTCGAATATGATGCACGCCCAACGCCTCATTCAAGCCGTCGGCGACAAATATGCTGTTGTCAATCCGCCCTATCCGCCCATGACAACCGAAGAACTGGATGCCTCGTTTGATCTGCCCTACACGCGCCAACCGCATCCGAAATACAAAGACAAGCGGATTCCGGCGTATGAGATGATCAAATACTCCGTCAACATCCATCGAGGATGCTTCGGAGGATGCGCTTTCTGCACCATCTCTGCCCATCAGGGAAAATTCATTGCCTGTCGCTCCAAACAGAGCATCTTGCGCGAGGTTAAACAGGTCATGGGGATGCCTGGCTTCAAGGGTTACATCTCAGACCTTGGCGGACCTTCTGCCAATATGTATGGCATGCGAGGACGCAATCTGAATGCGTGCGAGAAGTGCAAACGACCCAGTTGCATCCACCCGCAGATTTGTCCCAATCTCAATACCGACCATACTGCCCTGCTGGATATCTACCGTAGCGTCGATGCTATTCCCGGCATCAAGAAGAGTTTCATCGGCAGCGGTGTGCGCTACGACCTCATTCTGCATCATAGCAAAGACGAAGAAAGCAACAAGGCTGCCATGGAGTATGCCCGCGAACTCATCACCAAACATGTCAGCGGACGACTGAAGGTGGCTCCAGAACACACCAGCGACAACGTATTGCAGCTGATGCGCAAACCGCCATTCAGACAGTTTGACGATTTCAAGCACATCTTCGACCGCATCAATCGCGAGGCACACCTCAACCAACAGATCATCCCCTATTTCATCTCCAGCCATCCAGGCTGCAGAGAAGAGGACATGGCACAACTGGCTGTGCTCACCAAACGCCTCGATTTCCAGTTGGAGCAAGTGCAAGACTTCACACCCACCCCCATGACCGTTTCTACCGAGACATGGTACACAGGCTACGACCCTTACACCCTCCAGGAGGTGTATAGTGCCCATAGCCCAAAGGAGAAACTTGCCCAACGCCAATATTTCTTCTGGTACAAACCAGAGGAACGCAGATCCATAGAACAGAGTCTGCGACGCATCGGGCGTTCCGATCTGATTAGAGAACTATGCCCAGGATCTGGCGGAAACCCATACCGCCAACAGCCGACAGGAATGCCTCACTATAAGAAATACAACAATGAAAATCATCGAACAGAAAATACAGGGAAAGGATCCGGAAAAGAAATGCGAGGACGGAATCGTCGTAACAGATGATTTTATCGCAGTCATTGATGGGTCAACAGCCAAGACCAACTACCGGCACAGCCGGTTTCGTTCCAACGGGCGACAGGCCATGCGGTTGACCGGCAAATACATCAAGAAAATGCCCAAGGGAATTGATTGCCATCAGTTTCTGATAGGGGTGACCAACTATATCCGTAGAGAGTATAAGAAGTCGGAAACAGAACACCTCCTCCTGCATCCGGAAGATCGCCTCACCTGTTCTGCCATCATCTATAGTCGCCTTCAACGGCAATTATGGCTGGTGGGCGACTGCCAATGCTTGATAGACGGCGAACTGATAGACAATCCGAAACCCGAAGAGGCTGTTCATGCCGCCAAACGTTCTGAATATGCCAAAAAGCTGTTGAGTCAGGGCACTACCGTAGATCAACTGCTCACCAAGGACGCCAGTCGCGAATATATTATGGCTGATATGGTGGAGAGCATGAAACAACAGAACGTCAGTTATGCCGTGATAGACGGTTTTCGCATTGCCGAACAGTTTGTGAAGGTCATCACCCTCGATTTCCAACCTCACCATATCGTCATGGCAAGCGATGGCTACCCCTTCCTGCGTGAGACACTCGACGAGAGCGAACAGCTGCTCCGGCAACAGCAGGAGAACGACCCACTCAATATCGACACGTTCTTAGCCTGCAAGGCATTCATCAACGGCCAGGATTCATTCGACGACAGGAGTTACATCAGCTTCAAAATCTGATTCCATCGTTCCAGAAACAATGGCAGGCTAATCATCAAAAATCCACGGAGTGTTTAGTTTATAGGTTAAAGGTTAAAGGTTAAAGGTTAGAGGTTAAAGGTTAAAGGTTAAAGGTTAAAGGTTAGAGGTTAGAGATTCTATTTGAAGATTATTTTTAAGATTTTAGTTAAGATTTCGAGCATCTCCGATGCGATCCATAACAAAACCTTTCCCAAAAGCGAGGTACTCGAGCGCATTCTGGTCAGGATTTTCTTTAAAGATTATGTTTGTGGAGGCTGAATGATAGATTATTTCTTGCGTCAGCAACATTTCATAAAAGATTTCCTCCAAAGATTTCTTGCCGTAGGCAACTAAAAAAAATCCACGGACCACACGGAGAACACAGAGAAAGATTTTCGTAGGATGATAAAGACCACTCCCTAAGACCTCAGACCTCAGACTTCAGACCTCAGACCTCAGACTTCAGACCTCATCATTCGTTTTTCAGCTTGGGTAGTGATAAATGATACTTCACCGCCATGAAACGTATCAGACAGGTTGTGGCAAACGAGACGATGACAGTCACCTCAATAGGAACATTCAAGACCACCAGTCCCCAATACGCAAGACCGCCGGCAACGGCAGCAATGGCATAGATCTCCTTGCGGAAAATCACAGGTTCGTTGTTGAGAAGCACATCACGGATCACTCCTCCAGCCGCCCCTGTAATACATCCCATGATGATGGCGACCCAAAACGGCTGTCCAAAGACGATAGACTTCTGAATACCGGCAATATTAAAGAGAGCCAGACCCAGTGTGTCAAAAGCAAACCATGCGTTGCTCAACCTTTTAAGGTGTCGGGCAAAGACAATCACAAACAATAACGCCATTGCCGTACATTCCATATAAATAGGATTGGTCATCCAGAAAGGAGTAGTTCCCAACATCACGTCACGTATCGTACCGCCGCCGATAGCCACCGCAATTCCGCAAACGTAGCCGCCAAACCAGTCAAATCTTTTGGATGCAGCATGCCGAATACCGGATATCGCAAAGGCAAATGTTCCGAGAAACTCAATAATCTGCTGCACCAGGATATCATATTCCATATTCATTGTTTATACCTTTCCCCCCAATAGTTAACCATTCTTTCATAGAGTTTTTCTTCTGCCGGCGAGTGTTGCCCATGCCATATCCGTTCGTCAACAAGAGCATCAGGCATATATTGCTGTGGTGTGAAATGACCGGGATAGTCATGCGGGTAGAGATAACCGTCATGATAGCCCAACTGCTTCATGAGTTGCGTAGGCGCATTGCGAAGAGGAAGCGGAACAGGCTGGTTGCCAGTCCGTCTGACAAGTTCCAAGGCAGCATCAATACCTAAATAGGCAGAGTTGCTTTTCGGACTCGTTGCCAGATACACAGTAGCTTCTGCAAGCGGAATGCGCCCTTCGGGCCATCCAATCTTCTGCACCGCATCAAAGGCTGCATTAGCCAGCAATAACGCATTAGGATTAGCCAATCCGATATCTTCTGAAGCAGAAATCACCAAACGGCGTGCTATGAATTTAGGATCTTCCCCACCCTCTATCATCCTCGCCAACCAATAGAGTGCCGCATCGGGATCAGACCCACGGATACTCTTGATGAAAGCAGAGATAATATCATAGTGCATCTCACCATCCTTGTCGTAAGCCAGCGGATTCTGTTGCAGGCGCTCAGCCACCATTTTGTCGTCAATAACAATAGGCTTACTCTTGTCCGATGCTTCTATCACCAGTTCCAAGATATTGAGAAGCTTACGCGCATCGCCACCGCTGAACCGCAACAAGGCATCCGTCTCTTGCAGCGTAATATCCATCTCTTTCAGATAGACATCCTTCGTGATGGCCCTGTCGAGCAACTGCAACAAATCATCTTTTTCCAATGATTTCAGCACATAGAGTTGACAGCGGGAAAGTAGAGGTCGTATCACTTCAAACGAAGGATTTTCGGTAGTAGCGCCAATAAGCGTCACCACACCTTTCTCAACAGCCCCCAACAGAGAATCCTGTTGCGACTTAGAGAAGCGATGAATCTCGTCGATAAACAATATCGGTGATGCTTCGTTGAAGAAGCGCCCTTTCTGTGCACGTTCTATCACATCCCTTACATCCTTTACCCCACTCGTCACGGCAGAGAGCGTATAGAATGGAGTTTCAAGCCGATGTGCTATGATCTGCGCCAAGGTAGTCTTGCCGACTCCCGGTGGTCCCCACAATATAAACGAGGAAATCCGCCCAGCGTCTATCATCTTGCGCAAGACAGCCCCTTGTCCAACAAGGTGCTGCTGTCCTATATAGTCATCGAGCGTCCTTGGACGCAAGCGTTCTGCCAATGGTTCTGCCATAGATTCTTATCAATTTTGATACAAAGGTACTCTTTTTTTTTTATAATACCATCGTTTTCTGTAAGTCAAATGAGCACAACCGAATTTTATTCGGATTTTGCCATGACGAGAAAACGAAGAACGAAGTTCATGGTTTTCTGTAAGTCAAATGAGCACAACCGAATTTTATTCGGATTTTGCCATGACGAGAAAACGAAGAACGAAGTTCATCGTTTTCGTTAAGTCAAATTTCTCTATGTAACACGATATGCCAGGAATAAAATTATAACTTTGTCCCATGTAATATGCCAACTTACTACGTGCCATCCCTTACGGATGTGCTTATAGAAAACTGTCAAACTGTAACGCCTGGTGTGAATTGGCATGGTCCAAGAAACAGAAACCTGTCCTCGTGTTTTAAGAATCCGAAACCTATTTTTCCTTTTCAAAAACTGTAATACTGTAAGCTGTAAGAATTATAAGTCATGATGTCAATGACCAGTCCCTGTGACATCTATTCATAAAACCCTTTTCACTCCCGGCAACAGGCGCAATAACCATGTGAAGGCGAATGACAATACAGTTGAGACAACACCGACGAACATAAACTTGCCAAAGGCTCCCATCCATACACCATCAAACATATTCTGAATACAAATCATCAACGGCAAATGGACTATATATGCGCCATAGCTCTGAGCCGAGAGCCAAGAGAGTGCTTTATTGCCCATATTGACTTTCTCGCGGAACAGCCATAACAAGCCAAAACTGATGAAAACGCACATCAGCGACTCATAGATTCCAAACCATTGCCAAACGAAATCATTCCACTCACCGTCTTGTCGGACATAGTTTCCTATAGCCAATGCTCCACCTATCAACAATGCCACAACACCCGTCGTCTTGGTCATCTTGTCGAGCCAGTCAAATCGATAGGCAAGTATGCCCAATACAAACATCATGACATACTGAAGATAGTGGGCAGGTTCAAATGTCCATATACTAAGACTAATCCAATGATCTTGTGGACTCTCCTGACGAATGAAATAACTACCGATGCCCATAACCAATGCTACTATAAACAGTCCTATTAGCGTCGGTCGTGAGTCGCAGTCTTTAGATATTGCCGGGCATCTTTTCCTGACTACGGCATAGAAGAAGCTGAATATCAAAAGACTTTCCACAAACCACATGTGGGCTATCTCGACTTTTCCTGTAGCATATGTCAAAAGACCACCCATCAACAACAATGGAACTCCGAGACGAAGTATTTTCTTCCTGACAAAGGTGCCAAATCCCTGCCTGTCATAACTGCCAGGTATAAAATACCCTGATATGAAGAAATACAACCCCATGAAGAACGCAGCATTAGTAGAGAAGAAATGCCATATCCAAGGCATCACCTCCGCAGGATTTGAAGGAGTATATCCCCACTCGCCACCGTCACCATACGCTTGTCCCGCATGATGGAATATAACCAAGAAGGTCAATGCCACCTTCAGATTATCAAGATAATTCAGTCGTACCATAATACTAGGTAAGTATGCTTGTGTAATCGTGTATCAGTTATTCAACAAACGAAGATATCACTACTGCAGTACCGCTTGCCGTCACCATCAGCATCGAACCATTGGCACCAAGAGCCTCATAGTCGAGATCGACACCTACGACGGCATTCGCTCCCATCATCTGTGCACGCTCCTGCATCTCGCGCAATGCTATGTCCTTGGCCTCGCGCAATACGCTCTCGTATGAGCCACTGCGTCCGCCTACGATATCGCGGATGCCGGCAAAGAAGTCCTTCACGAAGTTGGCGCCAATGATGGTTTCACCAGTCACCAAGCCCTTATACTCTCTAATTGGATGCCCCTCAATAGTGGGCGTTGTTGTTACTATCATAATCATCTCGTTTTAAAATGTGAAACAAATATTTTTTTATTCATTAGACGATAAACGTCAACGATTTACTACAAAATAATGATGTCAATGACCTGTCCCTGTGACATTCTCGCAACTATCTGTTTAAAGGAATTTACATGCGCTTGATTGCCGCTTCGCCTGCACTTTTGCCCTTATACTTGCTCTTGGTGGCATTGAAGGCATAGCGCACCGACAGTGCCACACGATGGAAACTGTAGTTGCCGCGTCCCTCTCCAAATACGTCGCCTTGCTTCAGCGTATAGTTGCCGAGATCGAGAAGGGCATCTTGCTTTGCCGTGTTGAATATGTCGCAGAATGAGAGGCGTACCACGAGCGACTTGTCCTTTAGGAATGATTTCTGCACTGCGGCAGTCAAGTTCCAATATGCCTGCAGCAGGCGCACGTTGCGGTAGTGGGCTTTGCTATAGAACTGCGAGTTGAGTTCCAACTGCCAGTCGTGTTTCAGTCTGAAGGCATTGTCACTGTTGAATATCAGCATCGGTTTGTCGTAAGTGACATGGCGCTTGCCTGTTGCCTCGCGCGGGTCGTCGAGATTAAACGAGAGCCACTGCTTCTGCACTCCCACTGTATTGCTCGTGGTCCACACTCCCACTGTGGGAGATAAGTTCACGAAGGCACAGAACACGTCGATAGGACGGTCGAAGTTCACCATGCCAATCATAACCACTCCATTGTCGTCGTAGGGCGATGTCCAGTCGTATATGGCATCCTTGATATGCAGGTAGTTGACATTGAAGGCTATCCATTTCCATCGTCCCGAGAGGTCGAGGGTGTGGCGTATCTCGTTTTCCAACAGAGGATTACCCGTCTGCAGTGTGTATTTGCTGCCATAGTCGATTTCGCTTCTCAACTGATAGTATGACGGGCGTGTGGTCTTTACGCCATAGCTTAGTTGCATCTCCACGGTTCCGAGGCGAGTGCCGAAAGATAACGAGGGGAAGAAATCGTCATGATTTCTCTTCACCGAGCGCGATGGGTCGGTCTTATCATCAAAGTCGAATGCCACATGCTCATATCTCATTCCGAGAGTCAACATTCCTGCCTTGGGTATCATGATGCCATATTCGAAGAAAGCGGCATAGTTCTGCTCGTTCACATTCGACATCCTATCGAAGATATTATCCACACCGCTGATGCGATAGTCATTGTCGCGACACACGGTGGTCATTTCGCCACCCAACTGCAGTTTGCCTGTCCAAAGAGGATGTTCGGCAATAAGTCGCGCGGCAAAGAGGTGGCTCTTGTTCTTGGTCATCGACTCCACGGTGCGCATACCCGACATAGCCTGCTCGTTGACATGATTGTCATTCTTGTCACATTGCGAGTAGTAATCCACATTGGCGTCAATACCCCATTTGCCTATCTTTCCGTTGTAATATGCATTCACAAGTAGGGTATTGGGATTTTTGTATTTGATGTCGCTCTCCGACTTCAGGTAATCCTCCTTCATGCCATTGCGCAGCACGTCTTCCTCCATCTCAAACCAGTAGCGGTTTTTCAACCATATACCTCTCTCCAACTTCACTCCAATGAAGTTGTCATCGTCAAATTGCCAGTTGACTCCGGCGTTGAAGAACATACGCGAAAATTTCTGGTCGGATTGGGTATAACCGGTTTGGGTATGGGAAACAATTGAGTTTGTATTCTGCTTGAGGTATGTGTTCTGCTCGAGCAGAGACCTATAACCATCGAGATAGTCGTTTTGGAATGTCACACCGCCGAAGAAGTCAAGTCCCTCATGACGATAGTTGAGATTGAGGGTGGACGTCAGGTTGTTGTTGCCCGATTTCAATGCCTGTTCGTCGCTCACGTCAAATCGTCCACTGAGCCCCTCGCCCTGCTGACGACGCGTCTTTATCTTCACCACGGCGTTCACCGAGGCGTCGTAGGCAGCTCCCGGACTATTTACTACCTCCACCTCACGTATATCCTGACTTCTCAATCTTTTCAGTTCCTCAAGGTCCTGCACCTTTCGTCCATTAATATAATAAATAGGTGAACCCTTTCCTATCACCTGCAACTGACCACCCATACGCATCATACCAGGCACACGCGAGAGCATGTCCTCAACCGAACCCGCCGACTCCAATGGCGAACCCACAATGCGAGTGACCATCGCACCGTTTCTCATCTTTGTTCGCGGAGCAGTGGATTTCACCACAAACTCCTGCAGGTTGAGCGAATAGCCAACCGAATCTTTCTTCTCCGTCTGGGCCATGGCTGTTGCCACTCCCAACATTGCGGCGAGTGCCGCCAAACATAATTTCAATGTCGTCATATCTTTGTTCATTTAAAAATTTTCCGTTGCAAAGTTACGTTGGACATTTGGATTCTGCAATAGCGTGGGATATAAGGCAGAGGAAATGGGATATTACGTCTTCCATTCGTCACATATCCCTACCATTTGTCCCAAATATATTGAAATATGGGATAAATGGTGTATCTTTGCAATCGTTTATGAAATTATGACGATGATGAAAAGACGATTAAAAGAACCAATAAACATCCGCATCATTCACGAAAGCGTGTATGCCGGCATATTCGTATTCCTTTTGTTATGGCTCACCATGCCATTCAATGTCGAGACTATCCACGAAGGTCGCCCTCTGTTCTTCCTCGCACAGAGTGTCATCACCACTGCGGTCAGTATGATAACCTGTATATTCACTGCCCACATTCTCCACATGCCCATGGACCCCAAGTTGCCGCTCAACACTGTCCATCGCAACTCTATCGTCAACTATCTTATCAATATCCCCATCCTCGCCCTCGCACTCACTCTCTTCGGGGGATTCTTCTTCTGCAATAATCCCATCGAACCCTGGTGGTACGACGAACAATTTCACCTTGATTATTTCTTTGACTACATATACTACGTCTCAGCCACATGCATATTCTTGTATATCGGCACCTACGTGCGCAACCGCAACTGGCATCTGCGCCATCAGCTCGAAGAGGTGCGCACCATCAATGCCCTGCTTGAGGAACGGCAGAAAGCCATTGCCGAACAGACAGAAAAGGAGGATGAAACAAGCGACAATACTCCCTGCGAGGAAGTGCGCCAGTGCCACCTCGTGGGAGCCACGGGCAACAGCACACTCATTCTTCCTCCCTCTAATATAATATATGTGGAGTCGATGTCCAACTATGCCAATATATGTTATATGGAATCAGACGAGGTGCGCCACAAGATGATGCGAATCACGCTCAAGCAGATTATGGAGAGTATTGGCAGCGAACCGTTTATGGTGCAGTGTCATCGCGCCTTCATCGTCAATCTCAACTTCGTCGTGTCGATGTCTAATCGCAACTCTGCCTATCAGCTGCAGATATTCGGTACAGACAAACCCATCCCCGTATCTCGCAACAACACCTCTGTGGTAAAGGAAAAGTTATTATTGAACACAGAGACTCAGAGGCACAGAGAATAATAATAAGTTACTCAACTTTCTGAAGTTATTTTAAACCACAGAGTTTAAGAGATAAAGAGCATTTATACTAATGAAAGAGGTTGAATGCCAAGGCATTTAGAGCTCATAGAGAGCTGCGCATCATGTTTGCCGCATGGAATCTCTGTGTCCTCTGTCGCTTGCGACCTACTCTGATTGCCCCAAAACTCTTATCCTCTTTATCTCTGTGGTTTAAATAAACCCCTTATACATTGTGTCACTTCAGAAAGTTGAGTAAGTTATCAAAAGATACATAGATAGTATTAAAGGACTTGTCGCCAGAACTGTCCGACACTGACTTTTGACATGGCTTGTATCAGGTTTAACGACACCTCATCGAATGGTTCACTTGCGTTCAGCTCAGTAATACGTACCTCTCTGCAACGCTCACCACTGCAACGTTTCCGACTGCAGCAGCTTGCAGAGGGTTTGATGCCAGTGCCTGCACACCGACACCGAGAGACCTTCTCTCATCTTATTGGCAGTTGCGGCTACATCTTATATGGAAGGTAGCCAACCCTTTATATATAGCTGTGCGCCTCGTGGCACACGGACAGGTCAGTGTCCTGCGGAAAAGCCTCGTTTCGCTCGTAGCCTGAGAAAAATGGGTAGGACACTGACCCTATGACCTATGACCCGATCAAAACCAAAGCGTACAAAAACGCCTTTTACCATATGTATGTCTGCCCAACCTCTGCCCATCGGGGCTTCCGGTATGAGTATAGACGTTATAAAGATAATATTTTTACCTTGAAAACCACTTTGTTTGGCTGGCAAAGTATGATTTCAAGGTTTGATTTAACATTATCAAACATAAATATGTCAAAGAATTCCACTTTTGTGTGATTTTTCTTTCTAAAAAGTTTGTATTATCAATGATTATTCGTATCTTTGCAGCACGAGAACCCGCCAAGCCTCTCAACGATGCTCAAATGTGCGGGTCGTTTTTGTTTTTATAGGTATATGGCAACAAAAATTCCGTTCATAAAAACATACTCCACACCCCAAGAGTTAGTACAACTACTCAAAACAAGAGGTATGGAGATAACCGATGAAGAAAAGGCTCAGCATTATCTTTCCCACATCGGTTACTATCGTTTGTCTGCCTATATGTACCCATTGCTTTCAATTCCCAAGGAGCAACATTTATTCAAGCGAGGAGTATCTTTCGGTAAGGTTATGATGTTGTATCGCTTTGACAAGAAGCTACGCCTACTTTTATTCAATGAAATTGAAAAGATAGAGGTCGCAGTGCGTTGTGCAATCGTGAACTTTGGAACGGAAATGACAGGCAACCCTTTTTGGATGACTGATGCCAACAATTTCTCAAATCCGTCCAAGTTCAATCGCTCTATACGTCTTATAGAAGATGAACTGAACCATACAAAAGAGGATTTCATCAACCATTTCAAAGAGACATATACCAATCAGTACCCACCTTCATGGATGCTGACAGAGATATTGCCATTTGGTGTAATCACCAATGTTTATTCTAACATCAAGAATAAGAAGATAAAGAAGCGTATTGCACAGTCATTTGGCTTGCAAGTTGCACCTTTTGAATCTTGGCTTACCATTATCACTGTAACAAGAAACTCATGTTGTCATCATGCACGTGTATGGAATAGGGTATTCTCTATTCGTGCTACCATGCCAATTAGAATGTCACGTCCTTGGATTACCTTGCCGACAGATCCATTGAAAGTGTACTTTGATATGTGCATCATCAAGTACTTTCTTGACATCATATCTCCAAATAACGATATGCTTGATAAGATGAACAGACTTTTTGCTACGTTTCCAGAAGTAGATAAGGCTGCCCTTGGTTTTCCTTCTGGTTGGGATAACGAACCTCTGTGGCAATAAAAGGCATATGGAGTGACTACTAACCACCTTACATCACCCAAATTTTTTGTAATTTCGGTGTGACAGAAGGTTAAAAACGTTAAATCTTCTATTTTTCGTATCTAAACAGAATCCACATCGCCACTTTTCTACCGTTTAGAGCGTATAACACTGATAATCAACTAATAATAGATACTTCTTCTGTAATACTATAAGCTGTAAGGATTGTAACGCAAAAAATTCATTTTGGGAAACTGTCAACTGTCAAACTGTAACGTCTGGTGTGAATTGGCATGGTCCAAGAAACAGAAACCTGTCCTCGCGAAACCTATTTTTCCATTCCGAAAACTGTAATACTGCAAGCCATAAGAATTGAAAGTCATGATGTCAATGGCCTGTCCCTGTGACATCCTGTTGCAAAGAGAAACTGACGCCTGTGAGTTCTCTTATCGTCTGCGCAGGCATTCCGTTCTCAATCATCTGACAGATAGCCAGACGTTCTTTCAATGAGCGTTTCTTATACTTCATATTCTTGTTGGTTGTGTCCAACTTTTGGGGTTCAGTTCAATTTTGTTTCCGTCTAATTCCGTCTAAATTCCGATGATATATTTCTGGCCATAGGCCATATTTTTATTAAAGATTTCCTCCAAAGATTTCTAGCCTTCAGGCTACCCCAAAAAATACCGTTTCCCAAAACTGTTATCTGTTATCTGTTATTTGTAACGCAAAAAATTCATTTTGGGAAACTGTCAACTGTCAAACTGTAACGTCTGGTGTGAATTGGCATGGTCCAAGAAACAGGAACCTGTCCTCGTGTTTTAAGAATCCGAAACCTATTTTTCCTTTTCAATAACTGTAATACTGTAAGCTGTAAGAATTATAAGTCATGATGTCAATGACCTGTCCCTGTGACATCAAAATGCGAGACCTTGCAACCAAACATGATTTCATCGCGTCAAATAAGCGAATATAAAACTTATCAATCATGAAAAGAGTAACAACATGTATCATTATCTTATTGGCAACAATATGCCAACTGAGTGCACAGAATCTTATTGGAAGAGTAACTGACGAGGAAGGACAACCGATGGAGTTTGCCACAGTTTCACTCCGTTCCCTTCCCGACTCTTCCATCGTGGCAGGATGCATAACTGACGCGAAGGGACAGTTCTGCATCGAAAGAAAGAATGCGGGCGACTTCATACAGATTTCCTCCATAGGATATAGAACGAAGAACCTGCCAGTTTCTGCATTCACTACATCACAGACAATCAAGATGCAGATTGAAGCTAGCTTGCTGAATGAAATCGTTGTCAGCAAGACTCGTCCGAAGACAAAGCTCCTAGGCGATGCTGTGGTAACTACCATCGAGGGGTCGATACTTGAACATGCGGGCAATTCGCTTGAGGTGCTTGCCAAAGTGCCTGGAATGATTACCAAGAACGGTAGTCTGGAAGTGATTGGACGTGGCACACCTGTATATTATATAAATGGAAGAAAGGTGAACGACGACTCTGAGCTCCGCAACCTTATGTCGGAAGACATCAAGTCGATAGACGTGGTAAGCAATCCCGGTGCCGAATATGGCGGCGAGGTGAGATGTGTAGTGCGCATCCGCACTGTAAAGCGACAGGGAGATGGTTTCAGTTATGCGCTTACGAGTCAGGCTCAGCAACACATATACGACAATCATGATTTCGACCCGTCATGGTCGGTTCTCGACCTCAACTATCGTACAGGCGGTTGGGATATCATTGGGAAACTTGTCTATTACAATCAGCACAGCTATCAGATAAGTGACAAAATGAGTGGTAACACATTCGTCAAGATGCCTGATGGCAGCGTGAAGCATAACCTGATGGAAGGTCCTTTCGCTTTCAATGGTCACAATAGCGGAATAAGCGGCGATCTCGGATTGAACTGGCAGATTAATGAGAACCATTCTCTTGGAATGAAGATGAACTATGGCGGAATGCTGTTTGGTAATCAAGATAACGTCTTTGAGGACAATGTATATGCAAACGACGAGCTGATTGACATTGTTCATTCCACATCCCATACCACCACACCTTCTTCTCACACCTTTACAGGCAATATCTACTACGATGGGAATATCAATAAACTGCATGTGAATTTCAATGCGGACTTCAGCAACTCGGGCTACAAAAAGGAAACTAACGTGAACGAAAACAGTCAGAACGACCCTGCATTCATTGAGAACTTATCCGATGGAGTAGCACGAATGGGCGCAGGAAAACTTGTACTATCCTACCCCATCTGGAAAGGATTGTTTAAGATTGGAACAGAGGAGACATACGTCACCGCAAAGCAGGAATACAATTCTACCAAGACGGAGATTCCTTCGTCGAAAGCTAAGATTACCGAGAACAACATCTCTGGCTTTGCTGAATATGCCTTACCTTTCAAGTATGTGCAGGTAGTGGCTGGCATAAGATATGAGCATGTTGATTTCGAATACACCAACGAATGTAGCCCGAAGGATAATATCAGCAGGACACATAACAACTGGTTTCCTTCATTCAACGCATCAACCAAGATTGGTCCTGTAAGTGTAAATCTTGGATATACCACAAAAATCAAGCGACCACGATATGACCAGCTAAGTACAGAGCTTCAGTACAACAACCGGTTCATGTATCAGACGGGCGACCCTACGCTTCTTAACGAGATACAGAACACACTCTCGCTTAATGCCAACTGGCGATGGCTCACTCTTACCGGAGCATACGAAGTGGTTGACAATGCCATCTACCAGCTCGGCTATCCATACGACGATGACTGCACTGCTATGGTAAAGTATTCCAACGCAAAGGAGACTGTCCGCAAACTCAACATCTATCTCAATGCATCACCAACCTTTGGCATATGGAATCCACGCTACACCGCAGGTATGGAGAAACAGTACTTCAATACAACCGTTATCGACCCGCGTGAATCAACAGGTACGCGTGTAGTCAAGCGTAACGACCCGATGTTCTTTGTTCAGGCAAACAACTCATTCAAGTTGAAGCAGGGATGGCTGATTGATCTTGACTATCAATACACATCGCCCTTTGACTACGTGATGTACAAGTTTACCAAACCGAAACATAGTCTTAATCTTGCAGTCAGCAAGTCGTTTCTCAAGCACGATGCACTCAACGTCCGTCTTGCATGGAATGACATCCTAAACAAGACAAAGGAACACGTATGCACCGACTATGGCAACTTCATCCACAGCCAGAACAATGATTACAATTCTCCATGCGTCCAGCTTCGCCTCTCTTATCGTTTCAATACGGCAAACAGCAAGTATAAGGGAACTGGTGCTGGAGCAGATGCAAAGAGCAGGTTATAGAAAACTGCCAAACTGTAACGTCTGGTGTGAATTGGCATGGTCTAAGAAACAGAAACCTGTCCTCGTGTTTTAAGAATCCGAAACCTATTTTTCCTTTTCAATAACTGTAATACTGTAAGCTGTAAGAATTATAAGTCATGATGTCAATGACCTGTCACTGTGACATCTACCAGTGTATTATTCTTGATGTCGTTGACCTGTCCCTGTGACATTTCATTTTAATAACATTGTTTTTTACTTTTATGTGATTTTACATTTACGTCTATGTTGCATATTCAAAATTATAAATAAACATTGAGCCTTGCAAGCCTACCGCATAGTTAAGCGTTTTACCTCCTGATTTCCATATATGTTAACCTTGATGACATTCGTCATCGAGCCTATCCTTGGTATCGTCTTGATGACATTCGTCATCGAGCCTATAGACATAGCAAAGCCTTCCAAAGATGCCCGAAAGCACCTCTGGAAGGCTTTGTATCTATCTATAATTATGCGAGTTACGCTGCGCGCAATACACCCCCTAAAACGGTGGGTATCAGCACGTTAGAACTCTTTTTAAGACTAAGAGATATGTTATATGAATGGCTGAGTGTCATTTTACGCTTATTTGTTCTCTATTTGATGTTCGCGTGCAATGGCGATGGCTCGTTGTAGGCGGTCAGCAAGTAACTCCTTCGATGGGAGCTCGGTGTAGTACTGCGCAACGCGAATGTCGCTATCATCGTCAAGCATGAAATACTGAATGTGTTCCGTGTTGCCTTCGCTGCAGAGGATAAGACCGATTGGTTCTTCCTCCCAGGGTTTTCGGTCGTTCTTGTTCAAGTATCGCAGATACAGTCGCATCTGTCCTTCGTATGCTGGCTTGAACTTGCCAAGCTTGAGATCGATCGCCACAAGACGACGCAAACCGCGATGGAAGAAGAGGAGGTCGATGAAGTAGTCCTCGGAATCTACGGTGATGCGCTTCTGGCGATCCACGAAGGTAAAGTCACTGCCCAGTTCCTTGATAAACTCAAGCAACTGGTTGAGGATGCTGTTCTCAAGGTCTTTCTCTGAGAAAACATCGGGCAACCCCAGCATATCCAGGAAGTACGTGCTGCGGAAGACTATATCTGGGTTCAGTGTGTCCTCTTCCCTCAGTTCCTTGAGCTCACGCCTTATCACTTCCTCTGGACGCTGGCTGATGGCTGTTCGCTGATATAGCTGACTGTCTATTTTCTCGTCGAGCGTACGGGTGTCCCAATGCTCTATACGACACATCTCCATGTAGAATTGACGTTCGAGAGAATCTTTGAGTGACATTAGAGAGCGTAGATGCGTCCAAGTCAATTGGGTACGCGCTGCGTACATAATGTCATCCTCCGAAAAAAGGTACGCACTGCGTACACAATGTTTCAGTTTCTCAGTTCCCCATCCTGTGCCATACCTTTCAGTCAGTTTTACTGACAGGTTCTTGAGTATCTGCTTGCCATATTCTGCACGCTGATTGTAAAGTACATCTTCCTTGATGCGCTTACCAACATGCCAGTTCATCAAGCACGCTTCTACATTGACGTAAGTTGCCACATGCCGCCTTGCCTGATCTATTATAAGGCATACGTCATTGAAGAGAACTGCACTTTCTGGCTGTTGCAGTATTTGGAGGTTATTGTCTGTGCCCATTGAATTTCTTCATGATTTTCATCAAACTTTTAAAGTGCAAAATTATAAAATAATTTCGACATAGCCATCCTTTAGCCACCAGAAAATATGATTTTTTATATAAGTTTAATACGTTAAATATTCACCTTTTCGTATCTAATCAGAATCCATACGGTCACTTTTCTACCGTTTAGAGCGTATAACACTGATAATCAACTAATAATAGATACTTCTTCTGTAATACTATAAGCTGTAAGGATTGTAACGCAAAAAATTCGTTTTCAGAAACTGTCAACTGTCAAACTGTAACGCCTGGTGTGAATTAGCGTTGTCCAAGAAACAGTCCCTGTCCTCGCGAAACCTATTTTTCCTTTCCGAAAACTGTAATACTGTAAGCTGTAAGAATTGTAAGTCATGATGTCAATGACCTGTCCCTGTGACATCGTTTCTTTTTATTTACTTCAACTCAAAGGTTGCCATGAAAGGCACCTTCTCACCATCTATGCTATCCTCATAAAAAAAGCGGTAAACGCCTGGTTTGTTGGGAAGAATATCGGGAAAAAGATGGGCAGTAATGGTGCCGCTTTGACCATCGTTTAAAACATGACCGATGGCCGTGAACGAGCAATCGGTGGGCACAACAAACCAATTGCCATCCGCTCCTTGGGCTGTGATGCTATAGGCATCGCCATACACAAATTCCTCGCCACTATGGTTGGTAATCGTGAATCTGATTTCCGTGGTGCCCAATGGATAGGAAGGCTTCTCCGCCTTGAGGGAGATGCCTTGGTAGGTGCTCACGCCTTCCCTGTTGTCGATGATAGGGTCCAACTTGCCCTCAAACCTGATGGCGGGCGAGTTGTAAATCTGCCTACGAAACTCCAGCTGCTTCTCCTTCGTGTTCCAACGGAGCGCAACATCAATGGAGTTGGATCCCATTCCAAATCCAACAACATTTCGCAAGGCCGGGGTCTTGTCTTCCGACAGGAACTTCCGCTCAAGTATCCGCATAATGGCGTTCAGTTCCCTATGCGAATATTTACGCGCCGAAGCCTTGCGATAGGTTCTCTTCTTGCTCTTGACAACTCTCTTTTTGCTAATGGCAACCCTCTTTTTGCCAACAGTTGCCACTTTCTTTTGCTGAATGGCCATTGATGGGTTGCAAGCAGCACAAGTGGTTTGCATTGAAAGGAACATTGTCAATCCTAATATTATTGCATTGAGGAGTTTTGGCTTCAGTCTCATAGTTATCAGCAATTAATAATTTAACATGTAGAGAGATATGAACTCTTATAGTATATTTCTTTTCTTATGAGAAAAGTTCAATTTATTTTGCAAATACTATATTTTAGTTTATCCACAAAATGATGCTATGATATTATTTTGTCTCTCATAATCTCTTCAATCATTGCGTTCCTTTTTGTCCGTGATAAGTTCTTTCATATCCACAGACAAGAACTGTGCAATTTCAAGAACGTTGTAAGGTTGGGTTGAGAACGGTTGCATACGTAAGCATTGACCGTACTGAAACTCCTTCCTAACTTCTTTGCAAGCCATGTTTGGCTTATCCCTTTGTCCTCTAAGACTGCTCTTATGCGATTTAACTTCATGTTTTTATCGTTTTTACGCTACAAAAATAATATTTTATCGTGATAATCCATCCAAATCCCTTGAATATCTGCTGTATTCCGTCGTAATTTAGACAAAATAGAAATATAATCTGCAAAAATGGGACTAAGCAATTGATTTCCCAACATGGCAAGATACATATATGCGTTCATAAATATTTGTTCTATTTGCCATGTTCTTAAAATGTCAAAATCGGAAATTTATCATTGTTTTCAGTGTTAATTTATGTTTTCTCATGCTTTCATTTTGGGGTTTCTTGATTTTGTTGTTCCTAATTTGTTTCTTTCGTCATTTTACCATTCCAATTAGTATTGATTATCAGTACATTACGAGCAATCAGTAAGATTTCAAGAAGAAGATAATGAGTAGGTACAATCACAGAATCTTCCCTGTTTTTTTCTTTTCCAAAACTGTTATCTGTTATTTGTAACGCAAAAAATTCATTTATGGAAACTGTCAACTGTCAACTGTAACGCTTGCGATTGACATTGGTTTTGCTCTTATAATGTCTAAAATGTACGTTTTTTGTCTGAACACAATGTTAGGAAAATGATAATATTGTAACATTTGTATTAAAAGTTGATTTTTTATTTTAGCGACAAAAGTAGTAAATAATTTCGAGACCACAAAAAGGAAATGGGAAGAATAACGATAGAATTTTCTATTTTGGATTAAATCTATACTGGTGAGCGATGAAAACTATTTACTTTATGACGAAAATAACAAATAACAGATAACAGATAACAGTTTCCGTAAAGCAAATAAATAGCACCTC